>CAZMDM010000332.1:0-4222 GCA_964564775.1 uncultured Desulfonema sp.
ATTCTTTATCATTGAAAGGTTTGGTGATATAATCCACTCCTCCGAGTTCGAAACCTCTGACAATACTTTCGTGTTCCGCTATGGCAGTTAAAAAAATCACCGGAATATCCGCAGTCTCAGGATCGTTTTTCAGTTGCCGACATACGGTGAATCCGTCTGTTTCAGGCATCATAATATCCAGCAGAATCAGATCGGTAGCAATATGTTTCACCTGAGTCAAAGCGGATTTTCCATCAGACGCGAAAGCAATCTCATATCCTGCTTTATCCAGAATATTGGCAGCAAGCTGAATATTCTCAGGAACATCATCAACAATCAGAATGGTGAATTTTTTGTCGTTCATGGCTGAAGCCCTTCTTTATGCCTTGTCAATTGTCTGACCAGTTTCAGATATGAAAGCAATAATTTTTCGATCTGTGCAATATCAAAATTTCGGCAATATGTCATTAGATTATTTCCGAATATACTCAATATTCCAATATCATATTCTTCGGCAAACGCAATGATACGCTCTGCAAATTGCCGAATCTCTTTTATTGCTTTCTTTTCACAGACATCCTGCCACAGCGGATCAAATTCTGTTTCAAGCTGAGAGATGATCTTGGGCAGATGCTGAACTGTTTTCTGCGACAAAGAATCTTTCCGTATTGTGGAAGCAGTATGATCCGTCCGATACTGTTCGGCTTTCAGAAATTTTGCAATTTCGGCAAGCAGTTCCGGTTTTCGGACAGGTTTGGGCAGATATCCCTCAAATCGGTATTGTACGATTTTTTCCTGATCTTCGGGAAGAACAGCGGTTGTGATTGCGATGATCGGAACAGACAGCCCCGAATTTCTGATGGCTGTTACAGCTTGATACCCATCCATCCTCGGCATTCGGATATCCATCAGAATCATATCTGGTTTTTCCCGAAGAGCCAACGATACTGCCTGCTCTCCGTCTTCCGCTTCGATAATGCGGAACCGGCTGTCTCTGAGATACGCTTTGAGCAGAGAGCGATTGAGTTCCGAATCATCCGCAATAAGAATTTTTGCAGATTCGAATCGCGGGTGTTCCGCTTCAGGCTGTGGAAGATACTTTTTGCCGGGAACTTCCGAAATTTTTATATCCCGGAAGACAATTTCAAACACAGACCCTTTGCCAAGCTCGCTGTTTACCGTAATAAAGCCATTCATCATTTCAACAAGGCGTTTGCTAATCGTAAGCCCCAAACCCGTCCCCGCGTGCTTTCGAGAGCTTTCTCCGTCAACCTGCCTGAAAGCATCGAAAATTTTATCCTGAAATTCGGGCGCAATTCCGATCCCGCTATCCTCTATAGTCATAGTCAGATCACAGTTAACACCTAACACATTACACTTCACACTGAGTTTAATATATCCTTTTTCTGTAAATTTCACCGCATTTCCGATCAAATTCAGCAGAATCTGTCTTAACCGTATGCTGTCAAACAGCAGAAAATCGGGAACATCTTCCGCAATATCAGTGATGAAATCGAGTGCTTTTTCAGCGATTTTCAGATAAAAAAAACTTCGGATTTCTTCGATCAGACTGCGAATTCTCACCGGTTCGTATTTCACTTCCATTTTTCCGGCTTCGATTTTGGACAGATCGAGAATATCGTTGATAATCCTCAGAAGATTGTTTCCTGCGGACTGAATGGTTTTCAGATGATCTTTCGCGCTTTCATCGTGAATGCTTGAGCCTAACAGATCGGCAAAACCGATGACTGCGCTTAAGGGCGTTCTGATTTCATGACTCATATTTGCCAAAAATTCGGATTTTGCACGGTTGGCAGATTCCGCCGCTTCTTTGGCTTTTTGAAGTTCTTCTTCTGCCCGCTTCCGATCTGTAATTTCGGATGCGATTCCGTCTATTCTTATGGGATTTCCGTTTTCATCATAAATCATTCGGCTTTTATCGATAACCCAGCCAATACTTCCGTCAGGTCTGACAAATCGGGATTCCCGTTCGGCAATACTTTTTTCCTGTAACTGTCTGAAGGTTTGTTCAAGGATATGTTTATCATCAGGATGAACAATATCCTGCCACAGACCCGGATTGTCTATAAATTCCCGAACAGAATGACCATATATTTTTTCTGCTGACGGGCTGAGATATATGATTTTAAAATCAGGATATGTAACAGACCAGATGATATCCCTTACATTATTGAGAATATCTGAAAATTTCTGTTCGCTTTCCCTCAAAGCTGCTTCTGTCCGTTTGCGCTCGCGGATTTCTCTTGTAAGCCGGTGATTCCAGAAAAGCGATATTCCCAAAATAACGACAAAAAAACTTCCGATTCCCGCTGCCCATAGCAAAAATCCAGACCAGTCTGCTTTATGTTCCACTTTGACCGTGAACCATTTCTGAAGAATTGCATTCTGTTCCTCTTTGCTGATAGAAGCAATCGCTTTGTTCATAATACCAAGTAGTTCGGAGTAGTCTTTGCGAACCGCATACATATAGGGTTCGGGCGGATGATCAGCAATCCCGGAGATTCTCAGATTGACCAGATAATGTTTTTGAATAAGATAACAAGCGATTATGCTTCCTCCTATATACGCATCTGTTTCGGATTTCGATACGGACTCCAATGCTTCCAGCACATTTTTCTTTTCAATCAGTATGATATCGGGATAATACTTTTCAAAAAACCTTTTGTAAGCCTTTATGCCTTTTACAATTGCAATTTTTCTTCCTCTCAGACTGCCGATCCCGATCATAAATGGCATATCGGAGCGTGTGATAATCACTGTTTTGTATTCCAGAAACGGATCTGTGAAGTTCATATATGCTTTTCTCTCGGCAACATTGAAGGTCGGGCAGATATCAAATTCAACCGCTTTTGCTTTCACATCCAGCTCAGTCGGCAGCACAGGGACAAATTCAAAAACAATTCCGGTTCTTTCGCGGATCACTTTCAGATAATCAGGTATAATTCCTGTGTAAGTATTATTTTCTGAAAACATAATCGGCGGAAAATCAGGCATAATTCCGAACCGAACGGTTTTTACGGTGTTCAGCCACGCCCGTTCCGCCGCGGTCAGAAGGACTTTTTTCATATCCGGTTTGAAATACTGTTTTGCCGGATCAGGAATCCAGCGTTTTTCGATGTCAGCCAATTCCTGATGGCTTATAGAATCAAAACCTCTATCAATCAGAGCAAGCAGTTCTGTATTGTTTTTCAGAACGCCTGCATAAAATGTTTTTTTGTAAAGGATTTCTTTACCACATTCGAATTCACCGGTTAATCCCAGCCGCATCATATCCGAATATGTGCTGAGATACGAATCTGCCAATGCCCTGATATTTCCGGCTGCTGCACTGAGAATTGCCTCTTCGGTGCTTCCGAAGCGAATCAGCTCGATTTCCGGGTAATTTTTTTTCAGGTATTCTTCCTGAGATGAATTTCGGACCACGCCGATTTTCTGACCCGAAAGTTCGCCGACAGGCAGGGGTTTTCCCTGATGTAACGGAAAAAACAGATAAAAGGTATTTTCATATAGCGGCTGGGAAAAATTTATCCATTGCTCACGTTCCGGCGTAATGGCAAGTCCCGAATGAATATCTGCTTTCCCGTTTCTGAGATTTTCAATACCTTGACTCCATGTCGAAGGCAGAAATTCTATTTTATGCCCTGTTTTTTCAGACCAAAGTTTCCAGATATCTACAAATAGCCCCGCAGGTTTTCCTTCGGAATTGATAAAGGTTAGCGGCTGAAAGGATTTGCTCATGGCAATAACGAGCGGTTTCTGCTCTTCCGCATGGACAATAGCCGATGTTATTAGAATCATGAGTAAAATAAACGATTTTTTTAACATCCCAAGTCTCCGTTTTTTCACGCAAAGGCGCCAAGTTGCAAAGAAGTTCTGATTTCGGCAAGCTGTTCGTGATATTTTCCAACAAATCCGAGATCGCTTCTGCCCTGCGGATATGAGCGCTCCGCATTGCAGATCCTCTTAAATATCAGAGAAGCAAAATTCTGTCTCTCCTTTTTTGCCTGAAAAATTCATCCGTATCAACTCGTTTTTTTATGGTATAATTCATGTCTGTATGTTATCTTGCAGTCCAACAGGGATTTGGAAAAAAATTGATCCTGCGATTTTCGGAAATGAACTTTCCCGTTATATCTCATAATTCCGACTGACGATAACTCTATGAAACACCGATGGCAGTTGAAAGACATCATTGACCTCGAATATTTTATTCAGCACGGAG
>CAZMDM010000333.1:0-6191 GCA_964564775.1 uncultured Desulfonema sp.
GCCTTCTTTCACTTTCTGGTTGGTTTCTTCGATAAGATTCGATGTGATACTGGCAGCTTCTGCAGATCGCATTGCCAGATTCCTGACCTCATCGGCAACTACGGCAAATCCGGCTCCGGCTTCTCCGGCTCTTGCTGCTTCGATGCTGGCATTGAGCGCAAGCATCCGGGTCTGAAATGCGATTTCATCTATGGTCTTGACAATTTTGAAAATCTCGGTGCTTGCCTGTGATATCTGAGCCATAGAAGTGGTGAGCATGGTCATCGAGGTGTTTGCCTTCATCACCACTTCATTGGTTTCTTTCATCAGATTGTCCGCCTGATTGGCATATTGGGCATTCTGCTGGGTCATGGAAGACATTTCATCCAGCAGCATGGCGGTTTCGACCAGAGATTTTCTCTGATCCGAAGACGCTGCGGAAAGATTCTGCGAGGTGGTGATATTTTTTCGGATAATGTCGGAGAGACTGGAGACCATCTGGTTCATGGCTTCTGTCAGGATACCGATTTCATCATGCCGCCGGATATCGATTTTCTGGGTAAAATCTCCGCCTGAAAGTTTTCTGGCAGACTGGGTGAGCTGAATCAGAGGACCTGTAAATTTTGTGGAAAAGATCAGAACGATCACAATACACATCAGCATCACAAGCAGAGTGCTTACTGAGGCATTGATGAGCATTGTTCTGCGCTGATGTGTAATCTGAAGCTTCGAATTTTCGATTTCTTTTGCCAACTTATCCAAACCGAAGATCACTCTCATCACGCCCCACTGCTCCACGCTGATCTGTATCGGATGGATAATTTCGATCACGCTCTGATCGTCTTCTTTGTATTCCATTACAGCAACCTCTCTGACGTTGACAGCAGCCTTATCCCGCTCACTGCTCAGTTGGGTCCGTAAAAGATCAGGATGAAGCGTGTGAACAAACACCGTATTCGCCAGATCTGTCAGGATAGCATAGCGAATCTCGCTGTAACTTTTGACACTGTTGGAAACACTTTCCGTTACTCCTGAAAAATTGAACGATGCTATATCTTTTTCAACCTGCCCTGTCAGACTTTTGGCAACATTTTTGCCGCGTTCGATCAGGTTTTCTTTGATCAGAGCGATCCGTTTGTCCAGTTCTTGAGTCATCATTTTGCTTTGAGAAACAATATTGAAATATGTCAGCACCAGCAGAAGTCCGATCATCAGCAGAGTAACCGTACCCATCAGTTTCCATTTGATGCTCTGCGTCATTGCAATTTTATCTATTCTGCCTTCAGAAGCCTTGTCCCCCATCTGTATCCTCCCTTACGACTCACTGAATAACGGTATTGACCGTTCCCAAAGCGTTCTGATTGTACTCCAAATTGTATTCCCTGATTTTTTTCAGATTCAGAATGATCTGCGAGCCTGCCGGAAACTGGACTTTGTCTTCGGGTTTTGCACCGGAAAGCAGCTCCGATGCAATGCCTGCTGCCTGTCTGCCAATGGTCGGATCATCTGCGGATACGACCAGACTGGCTCCCAGTTCCACAAACATATCATTGTAGGACAAGATCGGCTTTTTATGCTCATCGCAGATTTTCAGCATGATATTCAGATATTTTTCTTCCGGCATCACAACCGGATCCGAAATCATCCATACCGCATCGCTATTGCCGATGATCTGTTTCAGAGAAAGTTCCGTATCACTGCTGTCGGAAACTGCCCTGCCTGTAATTTCGAGTCCCAGTTCTTTTGCCTGATCTCTGGCGCTTTCGAACCACTGTCGGGTGAATTGCTTGGAATACAGCATCCCGATCTGTTTCACGGTGGGAAACAGCGAGCGGACAATATACAGCGGCATTCTCGGGTGAAGTTCGTAAGATACGCCGTAAGTCTTGGGCGTCAGGTCCATGCGCCGATAATTCAGCACCGAAGAAAAGACAATATGCTTGTCTGCAAAATACCGGCTTGCCGCAGAATATGCTTTTGCACCGATACAATACACAATATCGGGAGCATAAAACGAGAGACTGTTCATTTTTTCGTCTCCCGTGTTTTCCAAATTGACCTCTGACACGGAAACAGACAGTGCTTTTTTGAATTCGTCCTGAACCGTTCTGTACTTTTCCACCGAAGCATTGGAATTGATAATCAGAACTTTCCGGTTTTCCGCAGCGCACAACACCGGCATCACCAGAAAATATACAATCAGAATCAGATATAGTTTGATATGTTTCATTTATCCCTCCAATTTCGAAGCGTCGGAAGACAGATCAAAGGGTTTGAACGCATCCAGATCGAGCATTTTGATGATGTTCATTCCGGAAGGATCATTGGGCATATTTTTGAGAATCGTAACGACTTTTTCGGCTTCTGCGGCAAATTCTTCGGGAGCAGCAAGTATGGGCAGCAGAGATTCTTTGCCCTGAGCCAGAACCCGGAGCTTTTTATGAAGCACCGGATCAATGCCTTTCAGGGTGGTAAACGCGGATTCAGTGGTCAGCGCGGCTTTTGCCATATCGAATCCCACAGACATCAGTGCATCCACTTCTTTGGGAACCGTCAGAATTCTTGCCGCATCCGCAGTCTCTTTCTTTTCTGTCATTTCCCGGATAATGCTTCTGGTATATTCCGTGTTGCTCGATGACGCAATGGGACCTTTCATTGCCGCGTCCACATCCTGCGCTTTTTCTCCGCCGACCAGAATCCGTTTCTGAAAGTTTTTACCGTTTAAAATGCCCACCAGCAGAGGCTTAAGAACATATTGCTTATAAATTTTGCTGTAATGCCACCCAGAAATGAAGACCAGCACTTTCTTCTGATTTTTTACGTGCTGCTCAAAGGTTTCCCGGTTGTCAAATGGCTGAAATTCATAAGCCCCGAATTTGGAAAGATAATTGTCGAATTCCATTTTCAGGGATTTGAAATTGTTGATGTTGGTTTCGGAACTGTAAAAACAGATCGGAATTTTATCTGAAGCATCGCATGGCGTCATATACAGCAATATCGCCGGCAATAGCAACATGACATTCCGCAGAGTTCCGAACCAAGCTGTAACTGCGCTCAGTATGAAAAGCCGCTTCATTTTTTAACCGCCTTTCGTTTTTATTAAAGCCCGGATCGCGCATGAGTCTCACACGCGGCAAGAATATGCTTGAAAATTCTTACTATTCAAAAATTACCTCCACCGTACTTTCCGGTACACCTCCGCCATCGGAAGGATGCAGTTGATGGTACGGATTTCCAAAATATTATCCATACTATGAATTTCGGAATATATCCAGATATTATTCTGACGCTCGAACTTCTCGGCACGGCAAAGCTTCTGAGAAATCAGAATATATTCTTTCAATGAGTCTGTGAACTGATAATGGAAAAATTTCAAGCCTCTGTCGTACGCTTCTGTGGAATCCGAGAGAATTTCGATAATCACAAGCGGATTGAGCAGCACATCTTCGTTTTCATCTTCGAATTCCTCCGTATCGCAGGATACCGCAATATCAGGATAAGTATATTTATCGGCTTTTCCGATCTTTATCTTCATATCTCCGGCATATACGCTGCAAGGTTTGTCAAGCAACTGATTCCCCAGCAGTCTGACGATATTGGATGAAATCTGATTGTGATTTCGGCTTGCACCTGCCATTGCAAAGATATCGCCGTTTAGATATTCGTTTCTGCTCTCGGATGCTCTTTCATAGCTCAGATATTCTTCATGAGATAAATATGTTTTTTTCTGCGGAATCATGTTTTGTTCCTTATTGATAAACGAAGTTCATTTTTTTATGACGTATTGCCTTAAAAAGTCAACAGTTTTGTTGCACAATCTTTCAGAAACTTCATGTTCGAAGATTTCTCCATTCGGCGTTATTCCTCTGATTCTGCCATCCTGATAAAACCGTTGCAGAAGTTCTCTGCCGATACTTTCTTTCGGATGCGGGCGGATATTTTCTGAGCCGAGTGCTTTTACAAAATTCAGTATCCGCCCCAATCGCATCAGGGTCAGTATCTCGATTCGGGTCATCGCGTGGGCAATCGGCAGCGCGGATGAGCGCAGGAGCGACAGGTGTTCGGGAAGAATGCCGAGCGTTTCGCACAGCCTGAAATCCGCGCTGCCCGGAGCCGGATAAAACACGGATACGCCGATGATCGTATTCAGTTGTGCAAGATACAGCAGATCATTGAGCGAATCTTCGGCAGTCTGCATCGGCGCGGCAATGATGATGTAAGTTACCGCATCAAGCGCATATTTCGAAGCCATATCAAGAACCCGTTCCAGCGAAGGTTTCAGATTCGGGCGCTTGAACCGTTTTTGCTGAATTTCGGACGCAGAACCCAGTGATAAATTGAGGGTTCTGAATCCTGCCTGCTTCATCTGCCCGATCAGTTCTTCATCCAGCGATGGCGGAAATAAGCCGTTCATAGCTCGGAGTTCGATTCCCATTCCCGAATATCTGTGTGCAATTTCCTGCAATAATTTTAAAAACCAATGCCGATCCGCAGAAAGATGCTCATCTTCGAAATCAATAAAGCGCGCTCCGAATCTCGTTACTGCATGGTCAATTTCAGCCATCACCGACTCCACACTTCTGCGGCGATAGTTTGTCGTTGCCATGCAGCAGTAACTGCACGACATCGGACACCCCCGGCTTGCGGCAATCACCGTACTTCCGCCGTGTTTCCGCCGATAAAATTTGTGATTGATCAGATCAAGCGCGGGCAGGGCAGAATCGTTTAAATTCTGCATCATTGCCGCCTCTCCGACATGAAGGCTTCCGTCAGGCTTGCGAAATACGATGCCGGGAATCCGAGAAATATCTGTTTTATCCCGAATCGCCTGTGCCAACATCGGCATCGAAACCTCACCTTCGCCTCTGAGAACAAAATCAACCGCATCGCACTGCATCACCGATTCAGGCATGGCTGTCGGATGATGTCCGCCCATGACAACAAGGCGGTTCGGATGATATTGCTTAACGATTTCAGCAGTTTTTAACGCCTCATTGCTGTAAGCCGTGAACAGCGAAGATATTCCGAACAGAAAGGCATCAGAGGTTTTGATAATATTTCCAATATGTTCGAAGCTGTATCCGAAATGTCTGAAGCCGTGAAACAATGCGAATGGGGATATGTCTGTCGAGGCATAACAGGATTCGGAAACGGACATTTTGGATGGGATGGGGATGATACGGGATTTCGGACTTGCCAGTGCATCCGCGATTTCCACCGAAAAACCGGAACGCCGAAGCTCTGCGGCAATGCAGGCAAGTCCGTAAGGAATGGTTCTTTTGGCAGTCAGATAAAAATCCCGTATCGGCGGCTGTATCAGCAGAATATCCGGCATGTATAACTCAATCCGAGAATCTACTGGCTGCCATAACTGTGCAGACCTGGCAGAAGATTTACGCCGAAATAGGTGAACAATACTGCCATAAATCCGGCAATGGAAATATAGGCAATACGTCTGCCGTGCCATCCGCGCATCAGCCGGGCATGAAGCAGTATGGCATAGATGAACCATGTAATCAGAGACCATGTTTCTTTGGGATCCCATGACCAGTATGTTCCCCATGCCGAATTTGCCCAGATTGCTCCGGTGATGATGCCGGCTGACAGAAACAGAAATCCGAACATCACCATCTGATGCGTCAGTTCATCCAGTATCATTGCCTTCGGAAGCCGGGCAAACAGATCATCGGACGGCAGATTTTCTTTCTGACGCAGAAGATACATGATGCTCAGTCCGAATGCGATGGCAAATGCGGCATATCCCAGAAAGCAGGTCAGAACATGGGCAATCAGCCAATTGCTTTTCAGAGCGGGAATAAGCGGTTGAATTTTATTGCTGACACCGAGTGAGGCATACGCCATCGTCAGAAATGCAATGGGCATGGCAAACGCGCCGATCACCCGGTTTTCATGCTTGTATTCGATCACCAGATAAATCAGAATGTGATATATGGGCGGAGGATTCAGAAGTGTATATGAGACAGAGGAATTGTGAAGGCTGTTGATATCAGAGAGGATTTACTCACCGGCACAGTACTTATTACGAATGGGCAAAACTTCACCCTTCAGGCACTTGACTAGTTCAACAGCATCATAGAGCTGATTAACCTCCACTTTAACCTTTTCTACTGCGAATGCTGCCTCATGGGCCCCGGAACCTTCAAGGGAGGGAAAAAGTTCATCAGGCGAATCATGGTTACAAACTATGACAA
>CAZMDM010000334.1:0-4650 GCA_964564775.1 uncultured Desulfonema sp.
CATGGGGCGTCTCAGTCTCGAAGCTATTGTGGGACGGGATTATCCGGTGTTCATGGGCATTTTGTCGCTGACCTCGATTCTGGGGCTGATCGGCAATATTTTATCGGATTTCTGCTATGTGCTGATTGATCCGAGAATCAATTTTCAGTCGGAAATATAAGTTATGACAGATTCGAACCCTTTGGAAGAACATTCTCTGCGTTTTCTGGAAATGGCATTCCGCACAGACCGTCAGGGGGAAATCAGAACGCCTGATGGCTATGGCAAACATACCAGAGTCTGCGGAGATACGATTGAAATTTTTCTGCTGCTTCGGGAAAATCGAATACAGGCAATATCCTATCGGCTCAAAGGTTGTTTCAATACCAACGCGTGTGCCAATGCGCTGATACATCTTGCAGAAGGCAGAAGCATCGAAGAGGCTTGGCAGATCAGCGCAGAAAATATTGCCGATGATCTTCGGACGCTTCCGAAAGAGCATTTTCATTCTGCGGAGTTGGTGATTGCCGCGTTTCATGCTGCATTGATGAATCTTCGGGAACTTCAGCAAAAACCATGGAAAAAACTTTATGGAGCAGAGTCCCGGAAATAAATTTCTGTGTGTACGTCAGTCAAGTGAACTCAGAATCTCATCCAATATATCATGCGCCTGTCTGAAATCATAATTTTCAATGTGCTTTTCAAGCGTTGCAAGCTGCTCTTCCATTCCCAGACCCGACAGAGAGTGCATGACCGTTTCGATATACTCTTCGGCTTCCAGATTGCCGCTCCGAATCAGAGAAGACAAATGCTGAAGATGCTTTCCGATCTCCGCCTGTTCTTCCGGGGATAAATCTGAATACTTTCTGATTTCAGATAGTTGACATATATTTTCTGCTTTATTCAAAATGCCTGAACCTCGGATACTGTTCAATACCTGTGTCAGAGCATTTCCGAATCTGCCCGGAAAATTTCCGAGCAATATCTTGTCTCTTTCTCTGACAGCTTGTTCTAGCTGACAGGCTGCCGAATGCAGTTCTGTCGCGCCGATATGGGCGGACATGCCTTTGAGGGTATGAATTTCGATTTCCGCCTGTTGCATGTCGTTTCTGTTCAGCAAATCCCTGATAACAGATTCGGAATGTTCGGCTCTTTCATAAAACATTCTCAGAAATTTTTTGTAAAATTTCTCATCATTCCCGACCAGTCTGAGTCCTGCCCTGCCATCGATACCGGGCAGAGATGAAATCAGAGATTGATGAGATGAGTCGGAGGCAGCTTCATTCTGATCTGATGAAGTATCGGTTTTATATGCCAGATATTTTTTCAATTCCCCGACAAGCTCCTTTTTTGACAGAGGTTTTCGCAAATAACCGTCAAACAGATTTCGGATACTTTCCTCTTTTTCTTTCATAACCGAAGCAGTCATTGCAATCACCGGAATATGATTCATATTTCTATTGTTTTTTATAATTTCAGTTATTTCTTCACCGCTTTTTCCGGGCATTCTCAGATCCATGAGAATCAGGTCTGCTTTTTCGATAGCAAGAATATCCAAGGCGGTTTCACCGCTGTCTGCCTCGATAAAAATAAGTGCTGAACCTTCCATATAGTCTTTGACAAGTTCTCTGTTTAGACGGACATCATCAACGATCAGTATTCTGGCAGGTGCGAACAGGATATTTTCTGTTTCGGATTCCCGAATATCTGCTATTGTACACTCTGCAATCTTTATATTGGGGAAAACTATTCTGAAAGTACTCCCTTTTCCGACCTCACTGCTGACAGATAGGGTTCCATACATCATTTCCGTCAGCTTTTTGGCAATGCTCAGTCCCAGCCCTGTTCCTCCGTATTGGCTGACTTTCTGTCCCTGCTGCTGAACAAAATTTTCAAAGATCATTCCGATCTGCTCTTGGGGAATCCCGATGCCGCTGTCCCGAACTTCCAAGTGCAAGGCGCAGCATAGATCTCTTTGCATGTTGCATCTTTCACTTTGCACGGTTATTCTCACATATCCGCTGTGCGTAAATTTGATCGCATTTCCGATAAGATTGATTAGAATCTGCCTGATTCTGACTTTATCCAGTATAAGCCCTTCAGGAATATCATCGGGGATATCGGTTTCCAATTCGAGACTTTTTTCTTTTGCCGTAAAAGAGAACATTTCCCGAAGTTCGGTGAGTAATTCCCGAATACTTACGGGTTCATACTGAAGCTCCAGTTTCCCGGCTTCGATTTTCGAAAGATCAAGAATATCGTTGATAATAGCCAGCAGAGACTGCCCGCCGGACAGAATGGTTTTCAGATGCTTTCTATGCGTCTCGTCCGAAGATTTGCTCAACAGAATTTCGGTAAAACCAATGATGGCATTCATTGGGGTTCGGATTTCATGGCTCATGTTGGCAAGAAAACGGCTTTTTGCAAGATTCGCGGCATCTGCTTTTTCCAATGCCTCCCTGAGCTTTTCTTCCGCATGAATACGATCGGTGATTTCAATCTGCAATCGGGAATTCTGTTCTTCGAGCTGACGCTGCAATCTGCGGACAGACAGATGGCTCTCTATCCGGGCAATGATTTCTTCCGGCTGAAACGGTTTGGTGATATAATCTGCTCCGCCCAGTCTGAACGCCTTTACCTTATCGAATATTTCATGCAGCGCGCTGATAAATATCACGGGGATGCTCATGGTTTCGGGATTGCTTTTCAGCTGCCGGCAGACTTCGAAACCATCCATATTCGGCATCATAATATCCAGCAGAATAATATCTGGCGGATTCGATCTGACAGACATCAATGCCGTCCGACCATCCCGTACCGGACGTATGGTATAGCCTTGCTTTTTCAACATACCTGCCAGCAGGCGCAGATTATCCGGGACATCATCCACGATCAGAACGCTTGCAGGTTTGTGCAGCACGTTCATTGTTTGCCTCCGCTGCGGATACCGATGAATTTCAGTATCTTCCGAAATCCTTATCATCCAAAGATGCAATCTCGTCTGCGGCAATCATTTTCTGCTGAGGCGGCGGTGTATTCGCATTCAATTCAGCTAATTCTTTCTTTTCGTCCTCTATGCTGCCAAATGCCGCTTTGAAGCTCGGATTCATCGGCAGATCGGAGAGGTTCCGACTCAGTGTGAAATATGCCAATGCCTGCTTGAGATGCTCTGCCTGACTGGTCAGTTGCTGGGCTGCTGCTGCGGTCTCTTCGGCAGTTGCGGTATTCTGCTGAGTAACCTGTTCGATTTGGGAAATTCCCTGATTGATCTGGGCAATTGCCTGTGCCTGTTCATTCGAACCTGAGGCAATCTCACGAGCGAGGTCCGACATTTTGGAAGATGCTTCTACGATATTGTTCAATGCCTGTGAAGTCTGCTGGGCAATTTCACTGCCTTTTTTAATGCTGATGACCGAATTTTCGATCATCTCGCCGGTTTCTTTGGCAGCCTGAGCGCTGCGGTTCGCGAGATTGCGCACTTCTCCGGCAACTACTGCAAAGCCCTTGCCATGCCTGCCTGCACGGGCAGCCTCAACCGCCGCGTTCAATGCCAGCAGATTGGTCTGAAATGCGATTTCATCGATTACTTTCATGATCTTAGCCACAGATTTGGACGAATTGCTGATTTCTTCCATAGCGATCAGCATTTTTCCCATCTCACGGTTGGCATGATACGCCAGATCGCAGGAATCGGATGCCAGATGACTTGCCACAGACGCGCTTTCCGCATTGGTTTTGGTGCGGGATGCGATCTGGGTCATGGCACTGCTGATCTGCTGCAAGGAGGATGCCTGCTGAGACGCGCCCTGAGACAATGCTTGACTCGAATCCGATACTTCCGAAGCACCCGAAGCAATCTGAACACCGGCTTCATGCACCATAGAAATCAGGCGATTTAAGTTTTCCAGCATATTTTTCAATGCTTCACCCAGCACATCTTTATCCGAAGCCAGTACTACCTCCGTATCCAAATGTCCGTCTGCGATTGCGCGGGCTAACGCCACCTTTTTGCGATGAGCATTGACCATTTCATCGAAACTTTTTGCCATGTCCCCGAATTCATCTTCCATTTTCAGATATCTCTCCAGAATATCTTTTGAAATATCCCCTTTGGCAATAGTTCTGAGATATCTTGCCGCGAGTCTGATAATCTCGGTGATCTTATCCACCACAAACCAGATCACCAGCATTACGATCAGCGTAAGAATAAATCCTCCCATAGCAGAGTGATTCCTGACATTGCGGATGCCTTCGGTCAGCTCACCCAATGGCGCGGTAACAATCACCGTCCAGCCGGTTTTCTCCGAATAATTGAAGCTCATACATTTCCATTGCTTCTGCTGAGGAAAATAATATTTATATCTGCCGCTTTTATGGGACATCACATATCTGCCGTAATCCGTATCTTTGATATTGAGTTTCATCACAAAAGATTTATCAGGATGAGCAATGATCAGACCGTCTTTTGCCATCACCGCTGCATATCCTGTTTTTCCTACCCTGATCGGCGCGATAATTTTATCATCCAGAAAATCCAGTTTCATCACTCCGATCAATACTCCGATACAACTGAGTCGGTTATTTTTTACCCGACCGGCAATAATAATTATCGGTTGATTGCATGTTCGGCTGATTAGAATATCGGAAACTTACACCACTTGAGCCTTCTTT
>CAZMDM010000335.1:0-13300 GCA_964564775.1 uncultured Desulfonema sp.
ACTTTCTGGATATATCTTCCACACAGATACGGGCTTTGATTGGGCAAAACAAATCGGTGCGTTTTTTGCTTCCCGAATCGGTTGAAAATTTTATCAGGCTCGGTAAACTGTTCAAATCATAAACAGATGAAAACAATGATAAAAAAACAGCATATCGCGGCGTTGCTTCTGGCAGTCGCGGCATTTTTATTATATCTTCCGTCCGCGAATTTCGGCTTTATCAACTTCGATGAACATACCGTCCTTTTGGGGCAGCCGCAGTTGTACAATGAAAAATCGTTTCTGTCTTCTTTGAATCATATTCTGTTCAAATCGTTTCCCAGAGAAGAGCCGCTGATTCTCAGAGATATCACCTGGGCAGCAGACAGCTATATTTACGGATTTGAAAATCCTTTCGGCTATCATTTCGGAAATGTCATTTTCAACAGTCTTAATATTCTGCTTTTATTTATATTTCTGTATCTGACCACCGGACGTTTTCCGATAGCGTTTGCAGTATCGGCATTATTCGCGGCATTGCCGGTTCATGCGGAGCCGGTATGCTGGATCATGGGCAGAAAAGATGTGCTGGTAACGTTTTTCATGCTTCTGGGACTGATTGTTCAGACATTGTACTTACAGACATCGGACAGCCGAAAAAAAAGGATATTCTATCTGGCAGGAATTCTGATTGTCGCTGCAGCGCTTCTGTCCAAAATCAATGAGCTGACATTTTTTGTAGTTCTGATTGCTCAGCAGTTTTTTTATCCCTATCTGAACGGCAGTTATGCTCCCGATGCTCCGATAAACATAAAAATATTTCTGAATATTCTGCTGCGCTTTTTGCCTCATCTGCTGATCAGCCTGATGATTTATTTCTGGTACAAAGGCATTCTCAGCGAATGGGGGGTTTTGGACAGAGGTGTGGATAGCAGTTCTTGGAATCATCTGAAAAATCTTCTGTTGTTCATTCCTCTGGTCATGGGAATCAGCTTCAGGCTGATACTGATTCCTTCGGGGCATTCGGTTTTTTATGAATTTCCAAGTATTCACAAACCCTTAACCCAATCGGAAATCGCTCTTTCTATACTGATTCTGATCAGCATCATTGCCATCACCATCTTTTGGTTTATCAGGCGAAAAGACCTGTTTTTTTATTGGCTTGTATTTTTTCTTCTGATGATTCCGTATATGAATATCGTTTATATCGGGATATGGGTGGCAAATCGTTATGTTTATTTTTCATCATTCTGTATTCTTGTGATTTTGGCAGAAGCGGCAAAATATCTGGCGGATCGGAATGCCTATCTGAAAAAAGCCATCATGCTTGCGGGAGTCGCATATCTATGCCTGAATATGGTTCAGACATGGCGATATGAGCAGGTATGGAAAAACGATTCCGATCTTTGGCAATACGAGGCAAACCTGCCGTCTCCGTCATTGATGGCGATGTCTTCTTTGGCAAATTCGTATATCGCAGCGGCTGAAAAAACCGTTGACACTGCGAAAAAAAAAGAATTATATACTCAGGCAGATATCTGGCTTGAGAAGGGCTTTGAGCAATTTCAGCGTTCCGGACAGAGAGAGACAACTCCGCATCTGTTCCGGCTGTATTATCTCAAAGGATTGCTGACACAGCTCAGAGGAGAAAATGATGATACGCAGATGAGATATTACAAAAAAGCTTATGAACTCAAACCGAATATCAAAGAAAATGTCAGAAAAATGGCTGAAATTCATTATCGGCGGGCAATTGCTTCCGATGATGCGAATGTCAGAAAAGATGAGGCAGCAATGTCTCTGAGATATTTTAAAAAATATATTGTTCTGATAAGGAAAGAATTTCATACGGATAAATCATTAATCGGGATTCTTCAGTCATATGAGGATAATTTTCCATTTCTTAACAATGAAATCTCTGCATTTCGGAAAGAAATATCAGAGCCATGACAGTACCATATCTGAAATACAAAGGTCGTTATCCATTTTTGAAATTCCGCAGAGGCGTATGGCGGGAAATCGTGAGATATATCCGCAGAGATACCGGAGAGGTTTCAACCGTAATCGAACTGGGCGCGGGATACTGCGATTTTATCAACCAGTTTCCGGCAAAGAAAAAAATCGCGTTTGAACTCAATCCCGAAATGGCGTTATTTGCAGCAGCAGATGTGGAACTGCATATCGGGAATGCCGAATATATCGGATCGCTAGCATTATCGAGCGCGGATATGGTTTTTGCCAGCAATTTTCTGGAGCATCTGAACAAGGCGGAACATGACCGCCTGATGCCGAATATTCGTAAAACATTGAAGCCCGGCGGGCGGCTGATCCTGATTCAGCCCAACTATCTGCGATGTGCAGAACATTATTTTGACGATGAAACCCACCAGACGATTTTTTCTGATGAAAATATCGGAGAATTTCTGGAATCTTATGGCTTTACCGTCATCAAACTCATTCCCGGGTTTCTGCCCTTTTCCATGAAAACCCGGGTCCCCAAATTGCCGATTCTGACGCGGCTGTATCTCTTATCTCCGATCAAACCGATGGCAGCCCAGATGTATGTGGCTGCGGAAAGAAGGTGAGTTATCTGGAACAACAAGAAAGTGTCGGTGATCTTTCCGACCTACAATGAAAAAGATTCCATCCGTGCGGCAATTGAAGAGTTTCAGTATAACGGTATTGCGGATGAAATTATCGTGGTGAACAACAATGCGGCTGCCGGAACCAGCGAAGAAGTTGCCAAAACTTCTGCCAGAGAAGTGTTCGAGCCTCGTCAGGGATACGGTGCGGCGATTCGGCGCGGATTTGCAGAAGCGGAAGGGGATTATATTATCGTGTCGGAGCCGGACGGAACCTTCAGAGGAAAAGATATTGTCAAGCTCCTGTCCTATGCCGATGATTTCGATGTGGTTTATGGCAGCCGAACCGTCAAGGAACTGATCTGGGAAGGCGCGAATATGGGGATTTTCCTCAAATGGGGCAATTATTCGGTGGCAAAAATGATGGAGTTTCTCTTCAATACCACTTCGCTGACCGATGTGGGCTGCACCATGCGCTGCATCAACCGTAAGGCGTTGAAGCATATCGAGCCGTATTTCACCGTGAACGGAAGCTTTTTTGGTCCGGAAATGATGCTGCTGAGTATTCTGATGAAGCTGCGAGTGATTCAGATTCCGGTGAATTACAGCAAGCGAGTCGGAACATCTTCGGTAACTGGCAACAAATGGGTAGCATTCCGTCTGGGCATGAGAATGATTTTTCTGATTCTCGAATATCGGATCGTAGGCTGGATTTTTCCCGGAAAATACCCGAAATACCGGGGTGTTGATGAACGGATCGGATAATTTTTTCGAGCGCATTTCTTCGTTTCGGATGGGCATTATTATTATTGCCATGCAGACGGTATTTTTTATTCCATTGGGGCTTACGAGGCTCATAGACGGAGATGAAGGATTTTATATTCTGGCTGCCAAGTATGTGCTTGAGGGCAAACATCCGTATCTTGATTTTTTCTATCCCCAGATGCCGCTGCTTCCTTATGTATATGGGTTTTGGATGAAAATCTTCGGTATCTCATGGTATTCAGCACGCTGTCTGTCTGCTGTCTTTGCGATCATCATCGGATATCTGATTTTTTATTATGTAAGCCATGCTTTGAAACGCAAAGATTTCGGAATATTAGCCCTTATTCTGTATATGCTGTCCGGCTTGACTTTGGGTTGGAATACGGTGGTCAAAACCTACGCTCTTTCAACGCTTTTTCTGTTTGCAGCTTATCTTATTCAGGCAGCCTCTCTCCACATGTCCTTCGAAGTCCGTTACTTTATATCCGGCTTTTTCTTGGGAATGGCGGTTAATACGAGATTGTTTTTTATTGCCGCGTTGCCGGGACTGATGTTCGGATTTCCGAATGATACTCCGCAATGTCCGTTTTTCCGGCGATGGCTGTATCTTTTCTTCGGAATTGCCATAGCTTTGCTGCCGAATCTTTTCTTTATTTTTTCAAACAGCGATGCGTATTATTTCGGCAATATAGGCTTTCATGCGATCAGAACCGATGAGGGCATAATCGGCGCAATACCTCAGAAAATACGAATCGCACTCGGTCTGATTGGAATTTCTCGAACCGAATGGAGAACGGGGTTTCAATGTGCGGTTCTGATACTGTTTGCAATATATCACTTCATCTCTGATCGCTCCGAACAGAAACCGGCTGATTCTACAATGTATATCGCGATTCTGTTGATAACCGTAAGCCTGCTTCCTACGCCGACTTATACTCAATATTTCGTTGTAATCATCCCCTTTCTTATTGTTATTGCGGTTTTCGGTATCGAAAACATGTTGCGCCGGACAGATAATAAAAAACAGCTATCTTATATTTTTATAATAATAATAGTATGTTATCTGACTACTTCAGTTGGAGATATATATCGTTATACGGTTTCCGGCAAAGATGTTGCAGGCATCAGTACTGCCGAAAACAGCATCAACTGGCAAATTTCCACAGTAAGACAAGTTACCGCCAAAATTGACGAATACAATCCGAAAAAAAATCCGGTTATCAATTGCTGGCCCGGATATTTTGTCGAATCTGAAAGTCTTGCCTTGCATGGAATGGAAAATCATTTCAGTATGTTCGTGGCTCCGAAACTTAGTGAAGAAAATCGGCGGAAATACAACATCATTTCGTATAAAGAATTGGAGAAAATACTGATTCATGAGGAGTATCCGATATTGCTGGGAAACTGTTTTTTTTCAACGGACAAGCTTAAAGAACAAATCAGCAATATAGGATATGTCAGAACAGATAAAATTTACGATTCGGAAATATGGCTCAAAATTCCTGCTGCATCAAAGGAAAAACCATGATTGCCGAACTCAGACGCAATATTCTGCCAATCACCGTGTTCACGATTTTGTTTGTCTTGGAACTCAGTGCAATTCTGGCTCTCAATCACGGCTATTTTTCATACACCCTTGATGATCCTTACATTCATCTGGCAATGGCAGAAAATATCCTCAAAGGACATTATGGGGTGAATCTCAGCGAATATTCCGCGCCTTCTTCCAGCATCCTCTGGCCTTTTCTGCTTGCTCCGTTTGCAGGAATATCTTTCGGACATTATGTTCCGCTGGTAATCAATTTCCTATCATCAATCGGGATTATTATGATATTCGGAAGGATTATCAGACAGATATCTGATGATTCTATGATCGCTGAGTTGATGATCTGTCTGATGATTCCGCTTTCGAATCTTATCGGATTGGCGTTTACCGGAATGGAGCATTCGCTTCAGGTTTTTCTGGCGGCGGCAATGGCGTTGGGTATGATCCGATGCGAGGAAAACGGAACAGTTCCGTCATGGTTCTGTTGGGTAATCATCGCCGGTCCTCTGATACGCTATGAGAATCTGGCGCTTTCTGTTCCGGCTCTGGCATATCTGCTGATACAGAAACAGTATCAGGCATTTTGGGTCAGCAGCGGAATCCTGATGCTTTCCATAGTCGGCTTTTCTCTGTTCCTGCATCAGTTGGGACTAGGTTTTCTCCCGAGCTCTGTGGTTTCGAAATCCACGCCGGTCTATCATAGCGGAAGTCTGAAATACATTCTCATCA
This sequence comes from uncultured Desulfonema sp., assembly GCA_964564775.1. Classification (GTDB taxonomy): domain Bacteria; phylum Desulfobacterota; class Desulfobacteria; order Desulfobacterales; family DYRC01; genus DYRC01. Next base: position 5,602 of record CAZMDM010000335.1, read on the forward strand.
ATCTGAAAACCAATATTGCTTTCCGGGAAGGTGGATGGCTGTTATTGGCATTGTTTTTATGTCTCTGCCGGATTTTCGGAAATCAGAGCGCTTCTGCCGATAAGAGACTCGCGGGATGGATACTGACCGCCATATCTCTGCACTTTTTGTTCGGCAGATTCGGATGGTTTTATCGCTATGAAGTATATATCTGGGCTGCTGCAATTGCAATGCTGCTCCGTCTTTATGCGCCATCGCTCAGCCGCTTTTTCAATTTTGAAAAAAAAGAAGTTGTTGTATTTTTAGCATTTGTTCTGAGTCTGATTATCGGAGGAGGCTATTTTCAGGCGATAACAGATACGCCTCTTGCAGCAAACAATATCTATGAACAGCATTTTCAGATGCACCGTTTTATTACGGAATATTATCCGAAGCCGGCAGCAGTTCACGATCTGGGCTGGGTATCTTATAAAAATGACAGATATATTCTGGATCTGGGCGGATTGGCTTCCGAGAAAGCACTGAAAAACCGATGGTCGGAGGATCCTTCATGGATGAATATCTTGGCAAAACAGCATGATGTAAAGCTGGCAATGGTCAATGATAACTGGTTTAAGCCTCCACATAATTGGATACTGATTGGCAGACTTCATTTGGGGAAGACCAATATCACTCCGGCAAATTCCGCTGTTACCTTTTATGTTTTGGATAAAAATTCGATTCCCGAAATCATAAGTTGTTTGGATCAATTCGTAAAAACCTTGCCGGATGGCATGAAATTTGTATTCCGACAATGATGTAAGTAAATTATGAATAAACCGAATGTTTACCTGAAGCTTCTGCGTCCGCATCAGTACATCAAAAACGGATTTGTATGGCTTCCGCTTTTTTTTGCGTATAAAATTTATGATCTGGCTGCCATCAGGAAAACGTTTTATGCTTTTCTGGCATTCTGTCTGACATCGAGCTGTGTCTATATCATCAATGATCTCAGAGATATTCATGAAGATCGCAGACATCCGGTGAAAAAACTGCGTCCTATCGCCAGCGGAGAGATCAGCCAGAAAGAAGCTGTTGTTCTGCTGCTGATAGGTTTATCTCTGGCAGTATGTATTGGATATTTTTTGCTTTCAGGTGCGCTGATAGCAGTTCTGGGTGCATATCTGACTATCAATCTTCTGTATTCCGGTTTTCTGAAACGCATTCCGATTATTGACGTGGTCTGTATCGCCATAGGCTTTGTATTCAGAATATTTGCCGGAGGAAGCGCGGCTGATGTTCCGATCAGTCATTGGATTGTGATTATGACTTTTCTGATTGCTTTGTTTCTGGCACTTGCCAAACGGCGGGACGATCTGCTTCTGCTTGCCAAAGGACATAAGGATATTCGTAAAAATCTGGATGGTTACAATTCAGATTTTGTATCATACAGCATGGTTCTTTCGGGTGCGGTCATCATCGTATCCTACATTTTATACACGGTATCGCCAGAAATCGTTCACAAGCACGGAACCGATCAGCTTTATCTGACTTCTTTCTGGGTGATTATCGGTATTCTGAGATACTTGCAGATCACATTTGTCGAAGAGCGCAGCGGTTCTCCGACTTTGCTGATCATTCGGGATGTCTTTCTTCAGGCGGTTGTGATATTGTGGATCTTAAGTTTCTATCTGATTTTATATAAAAAAATATTGTGAGGCACAATGGAGCTTACCGCATGGGGACGATATCCGCGCATCAAGGCTCAGGGAATATCCTTCGATATGCCGGAACGATTGGCAGAAGCATTGCGAAATATACCCGACTGCATTGCTTATGGCATGGGAAGAAGCTACGGGGATTGCGCGCTGAATCAGCAGGTCATTTTTTCCCGGCGGTTCGATTCGTTCATAGCATTCGATCCGAACAACGGAATCCTGAGCTGCGAAGCCGGTATTACACTTGCCGAAATCATTGATACGTTTCTGCCCAAAGGATGGTTTTTATCGGTAACGCCCGGAACCAAGTTCGTCTCAATAGGCGGTGCGATTGCCGCAGATGTTCATGGAAAAAATCACCATGTATCCGGCTGTTTCAGCGAATGCGTTCTGTCATTCGACCTGATGCTGCCCGATGGCAGTATGGTGCATTGCAGTCGGGAGCAGAATCCCGAACTGTTCTTTGCGACCTGCGGCGGCATGGGGCTGACCGGCATTATTGTAAGTGCTGAGATCAGACTTCAGCCGGTTACCAGCGCGTATATCCGGGAAACCGTTATTCCGTGCCGGAATCTGGAAGAAGTGTTTTATCAATTCGAAGCAAACCAATCAGTTAGCTATTCTGTGGCATGGCTGGATTGTCTGGCAATGGGCGAAAATATCGGCAGATCGGTGCTGATGCTCGGCGAACATGCCGATACCGGGACTCTGATACTTCCGCGTTCCCGACAACTGAGCCTACCATTCGATTTTCCGGGATTCTGCCTGAATCGCTGGTCAGTATCATTGTTCAACCGGCTTTATTATCGGACGCATTCGGCATATATCGAAGGCAGATTGACCCCCTTGGATCAGTTTTTCTATCCTTTGGATAAGATACTGCATTGGAATCGGATGTACGGACGAAACGGCTTTACGCAGTATCAGCTTGTTCTGCCCAAATCCGAAAGCTTACGGGGATTACAGAGCGTTCTTACCCGTATTGCCGAATCGGGAATGGGATCGTTTCTGGCAGTATTGAAATTGTTCGGTTCTCAGAATCGCAATTATCTGTCATTTCCGATGGAAGGATATACGCTGACGCTTGATTTCAAAATCGAACCCCGATTGTTTCCGTTTCTGGATGAGTTGGATAAAATTGTGCTGAATCATGGGGGACGATTATACATGGCAAAAGATGTCCGCATGAACAAAGAAATGTTCCGAAGCGGATATCCGGGATGGAAATTGTTTTCGAATCTCAGAAAGAATTACAAAATGAACCATAAATTCAATTCATTACAGTCTCAACGATTGGAGATATGAGGATATGAATCTGCTGATATTGGGTGCAAACTCGGAAATCGCATACTCGCTTGCCAAAGAATTTGCCCGCGTAGAACATGCGGCAATTTATATGGCATCCCGTGATACAGAAGTTTTGGAAAAAAAAGCTGCGGATATGAAAATCAGATTCGGTGTCGAAGCAGAAGCATTGTTTTTCGATGCCTTGAATCCATCCTCTCATCGGGAGTTTTACGAATCCCTGAATCCCAAACCCGACGGCGTGATTCTCGCATTTGGTTATCTGGGCGATCAGAAGCTTGCTCAGAATCATTTTGATGAAGCTCAGCGCATTGTTGACATAAATCTGACCGGAGCGATCTGTATTCTGGAGATCATCGCTGCGGATTTCGAGCGCAGAGGACACGGATTTGTCATCGGGATCGCCTCGGTTGCCGGTGAGCGGGGAAGGCAGAGCAATTATATTTACGGTGCGGCAAAAGGCGGATTGGCAATTTATCTGAGCGGTTTGCGAAACCGTTTATGCAAAAGAAATGTTCGCGTGATGACTGTGCTTCCGGGTTTTGTAAAAACCAAAATGACAGAATCACTGGAACTTCCCGAAAAGCTGACAGCCTCTCCCGAACAGGCAGCACAGGATATTTTCCGTGCGTACAAAAAAGGAAAAGATATTGTTTATACAAGGTGGTTCTGGCGCTGGATCATGCTGATCATCAAACTCATTCCCGAAATAATTTTCAAAAGATTATCGCTTTGAAGATGTGAAAATATGGTCAAATATTGATCAATTTCTATTCCGAATTCCCATCGCAGGCTTGCTATTAGGAAAAAATAATGATAGGACAAAATATAGCATTATCACATAAAAATTGGGAGGCAAGGTATGAGACAGAAATCGCTGTTTGTTATGATTATTCTGCTGCTGGTATCTGCAAAATCCTATGCGGAACAAAAGACATTCAGGCTGAATACGGCATTTGTTCCGCCGATCAGTGTTATTTTCGAAGAAACTATGAAAGAAGCTTTCAAAAGAAACGGGCTGAACGTTACGTTCACCACTTTGCCTGCGGAAATATCCATTCAGCAGGCAAATAACGGAATCGATGACGGAGATGGTCCCCGAATTGCAGGGCTGACCCAGAAATATCCGAATCTCATTCAGGTTCCTGAAAAACTTATTGATGTGGAATTTTCAGCTTTTTCCAAAAACACCGCATTCGAACCGAACGGGTGGGAAAGCCTGAAGCCGTATCGGGTAGGAATTGTGATCGGCTGGAAAATTCTGGAAGACAATATTGTCGGCACCAAACAGTTGGAAAAAGTAAATAGTGTCGAGACGTTATTCAAATTTTTGGACAGCAATCGGATCGACATCGCGGTCATTGGCAAACTGGACGGGCTTTCCGCAATAAAAAGTCAGGGATTGAAAGATATTCAGGTATTGCAGCCTTCGCTGGCAGTCAGAGAAATGTTTCTGTATCTGAATAAAAAACACAAAGATATGGTTCCTCAGATTTCTTCGGCATTGAAATCGGTGAAAGAGGACGGAACTTATCAGAAAATTGTCAACCAGACATTGGGAAAGTAAAAAACGCATGATTCGGAAAAGTCTTTTGCTTAACATCTGTATTTCACTGGTGATATGCGTATCTCTGGCACTGTTTGGTTTCGGAGCATATCAGTATCGGCGCACTATGATGAGTCTGAATACGAATACCTTGAACTATTTGGAAAATACTGTTCAGAGACTTGAAAAAGGACTGAGTACTTCCTTGTTCACTTATGACGATGACGGCGTAAAAGGAGCGGTCGAGAGGGAAATGCTGTCCGAACTCGTAGCTGCAGTCGCGATCACGCTCAGTGGAAAGCCGCTTCATACTTTCAGTCGCGATAATAAAGGTGAGATGATGTATGGCAAGGATGCTCTCTCTCCGCCCAAAGACTGTCTGCATAATGATCCTCCCCGGATCATCAAACGGAATGATGTGCTGGTGGGTGAACTCAGCGTATATGTTACCACGAAATTTATGAAAGAAGAACAAGCCCGCGCACTGACAGCAATGGCTATTCAGATTGTCATAACGGATATTCTGTTGGTCATTGTGCTGATGGGGCTGATGCAGAAGATGGTTTTCGGACATCTGAACAGAGTGCTGGAAGGAGTCCGAAAAATGGCGGAAGGTGATCTGACACATCAGATTGAGATCCGGAGTCAGGATGAACTGGGAAGACTCGGCGAATCTCTCAACCGTACTGTTTCAAAGCTGTCCGAAGTTCTTTCTCATGTCAGAACCAGTTCGGAACATGTGGCAGCGGGAAGCCGGGAACTGGCGTCCGCGACAGAAAGTATTTCTCAGGGCATTTCAGAGCAGTCCGCATCTGCCGAAGAGGTGTTTTCTTCGATAGAGCAAATCTCGTTTTCAATCCGTCAGAACGCTGACAATGCAGCTCAGACGGAAAAAATTGCTTTGAAAGCTGCTCAGAATGCCCAACACAGCGCGGATGCGGTTTCCAAAACCGTAACTGCCATGACCGATATCAGCGAAAAAACTGCTGTGATCGAAGAGATTGCCCGAAAAACCGATCTGCTTGCACTGAATGCCGCGATCGAAGCTGCAAGAGCCGGAGAACATGGCAAAGGATTTGCAGTGGTGGCATCGGAAGTGCGAAAGCTTGCGGAAAAAAGCCAGAAGGCTGCTGTGGAAATCGGAAAAGTATCCAAAGCAGGTGTAAAAATTGCCCAGCAAACCGGAGAACAGCTGGCACAGGTCGTGCCGGATATTCGGAAAACTTCAGAGTTGGTTCAGGAAATTTCGGCAAGCGCGGCAGAACTGACCATGAATACCGAGCAGATCGGCAAAGCCATGCAGCAGTTGGATCAGGTGATCCAGCAGAATGCTGCATCCACCGAAGAAATGGCATCCACCTCCGAAGAATTATCGGTTCAGGCGGCTCGTTTGAAAGAATCGATTGCATTTTTCAATGTCGGACACTCTCAGCAGGAGATAGAAGAAGAAGATCATCTCCCCACCTGTACCTGCCATCGGAACAAGGAGACAACACTTTCTTACTCCTGAGTTCACCTTACGCAGCAATTTTATCTGTCTGTGTACAAACGGCTTGAAATGCGTATTTGTCCTCAGAGCGGACAAAAAATCAGAGCCTTTGAAAATTACTGCGTAAGGTGAAATAAAGTATGAAAACCATAATCAAAATACTCATCAGATATAGGCGATTCAAAGCCATTATTTTTGGGGTATCACTATTTTCGGTCGGCGGATGCGCGTCATTTGAGGCGGGTTCGGAGCCGACACAGTTTGTATTGTATCCCATACATTTTTTCAGAAACACGCTGTCCGGTGCTGACGGGGATCGCTGTCCCATGTCTCCGAGCTGCTCGACATACGCATCGGAAGCTATGCGAAAACACGGGGCGCTGATAGGCTGGATCATGTTGTCAGACCGCCTTGTCCGATGCGGCAGAGATGAATTGAAAACCTGTCCCGTTGTCCGAATCAACGGGCAAAACCACTGCTACGACCCTGTCAGCAATAACGATTTCTGGTGGGAATGATGATAAAACAAATTGTTATTTTTCTGTTATGCCTGTTGTTTGCCGAAACAGCTGTCGGGGAAACATTGTATATCAATTCTGATGAACAGTTCGAATTTGCGGCAAAATATTTTTCAAACCGGGAATATGGCAAAGCCATTGCGGAATACGAGCGGTTTATTCATTTTTTTCCCGATGAAGAGCGGGTGGAAATTGCGATGTATCAGATCGGAAAAGCGTACATGGAAAGCGCTCAGTATCAGGAAGCTGCCCGATCCTTCCGCAAATTGATCGAGGCATATCCCGAATCCCGGATGGCAACAGACGCGTATTTTGCACTTAGCGAGTCTTACGCAAAAGCCAAACAAAGCGATTCGGCAATTTCGATACTCGGACAACTGGCAGCCTCATCCGAGCGTCAGGATATCAAAGACAAAGCTCTGTATCAGATCGGATGGCTGTTTGTCGGACAGGCATCGTGGCACAAAGCCCGCGAAGCGTTTCAGCAGATCAGCGAATCGCGGCGGGAGATATATCAGATAGATCAGATATATTCGGGGCTTGAGCGATCTTCCGAAATCCGACAGAAATCTCCTGCGCTTGCCGGATGGCTGTCCGTGATTCCCGGAGCAGGATTTCTGTATTGCGGGCGGTATCAGGACGCACTTACCGCTTTTTTGCTGAATACGGGTCTGATTCTGGCAGCTTATGAATCTTTCAAAGATGAGAATTATGCTCTGGGAAGTGTGATCGGGCTGGTGGAAGTCGGATTTTATTCGGGCAATATTTACGGCGCTGTTAGCAGCGCGCACAAATACAACAGATCCGCAACCGTAGATTTTATCGAAACACTCAGAAACAGTACCCGGGTCGGCATTTCGGGCGATCAGGACAACGGGATTACAATTTCATTTCAGATCAATTATGTTTTCTGACTCGGAATCAAATCACAATTGCTTGACTGCGGGGCTTTTTGTTGACATCAGCACTGGATATGATAAGATTCTATCGGATTTCATACCCGAAAGAATATCTTATGAACCGAAATAAATCTATATTTTGCCGTTTTTTTACGATAATAGCCGTTATCGTATCGTTTCAGATGATTTTTCCTTATCATGCCTTTTCCATTACCGAAAAGGAAGAGGAAGAATTATCAAGAGAATTTATGCAGATGGTGCTGAGA
>CAZMDM010000336.1:0-4999 GCA_964564775.1 uncultured Desulfonema sp.
ATCCTGCATTATATATACCATTCATATCGCGTGTAAAGGGGATTTTATGGAAAAAAAGGGCAGAAGCGAATATATGGACAGGCAGATTTATATCATGTCCAGCATCGGCATATTTTATGTGATTATGATCGCTTTGTTTGCGGTTCCGCTGATCGGAACATTTGTGGTGATCATTATCAAAGGCGCTCTGGATTTCAGAATGGTGATTCTGATCGGTGGAATTGTGGTGATGGGATTGCTGATATTTTATCTGGGAAAATTCATATTCCGGCTATGGCAGAAATTCAAGCACGGTGGATTTTCGGATATCGGCAATACTATCCGAAGCGGTCAGCCGTTTCAGATTTCGTTTATGAACGGACTTATCAGCGTAAGCTCCGGGAATCATACAGATACGCCTCCCCAAGTTCTGCCGTATCGCAGTAACGCTGATACCGCCATGCTTCCTGCACCGGAAACAAAAGATGCGGATATTGTGAGCAGGCTGAAAGAACTTTCGGAGCTCAAAACTCAGGGCGTGATTGACGATGAAGAATTTATTCTGCTCAAGAAAAAGCTGATCGGTATGGCAGTTCCGAACTCGGCAGAATAAGACTCGACCTGTTTTTTTGGGGTATTATGGCTGTTCAGCTATCAATAGTTCGAATTCCTGTTCCGTAACCGGCAAGCCCCACTGGCTTCCTTCGATTTCTTTACACAGTACGAATCCGTTTTTCTCATACAGATGCCGGGCAGAATTCAATCCGGCAAAGGTGGATAAATAAACCCGTCTGAATCCGCAAGTTTTGCAAAATTCAAGAGCGGTCCGAATCAGCCGCGATCCGATGCCAGTTCCCTGATATTCCGGCGATACGATAAACCATCTTAAATGTGCGCCGATGCTGTCCGCTTTTGAGCCGTCAATGGCAATCGAGCCGATAATTCTGTCTTCATGCAGCGCAACCCGAAATAAGTCCCGCTCAGGATCAAAGCGGTTCAAAAACTCGCACAATCCGCACGCCACTTTGGATTCGAAAAACAAGCCGAAATTCCAGTTCCGATGGTAATATGTGGCATGAAGTTCTGTAATTTTTCCGATAGCTCCGGGAATGTAGCCGCAAAGACTGATTTTATCCATTATTCCTATCCTTTGTCTTTTATAATAAAGCCTTCGGAACCTGACATCGAATCTGAAAAATAACCGAACGATAAATCGCCCAGATAGTTCAGTTTCAGTATAAAAAAATTTATGATATATCTTTTTCAGATAATTGACTGCCTGAAAATAGGAGCTTTTATCCTGAAAGTTTTCCATGCCAAAAAGGGATTCACGGTGTATGCCGCTATGATTTTTTATCTTTCCAAATCCTTATATAACGGAACGACCACCATATACCCGTTGATTTCAGCAAGAGAAACTTCGATGCCATAGACCTCGCGGATCATCTCCGGGCTGACATCTTTTTTATGGATAAAACGATAAACCTTGTGATGTTTCATCATCAGAAACAGATCGGCAAACCGAAATGCCAAGTTCAGATCGTGAATCGAAACCACCGCGGAAAGTTTTTGATTTTGCACAATCCGGCGAATCATTGCCATGACTTCGAACTGATTTCGGATATCCAGATTGCTGGTCGGCTCATCCAGCAGCAGAACTTTCGGCTCCTGTGCCAATGCCCGTGCGATCACGACTTTCTGCATTTCTCCGCCGCTCAACGAACTGACCGGTCTCAATGCAAAACTGTCCAGATTCATAGTTTTCAGAATATTTTCGGTAATCTGAAAATCTTTTTCCGTTGCAGACCATCGGATATGCGGCTTTCTGCCGAGCAGTACCGCATCGAACACGGTCAGAGGATCATCAGAATATTTCTGAGGCATGTATGCCATGCGTTTGGCAATCTCTGTGCCTTTCATGGCAAGAATTTCTTCGTTATTCAGAAGTACCGAGCCTTTCTGAGGCGTCAGCACTTTGTTGAGGCATTTCAGGAGCGTGGATTTGCCCGCGCCGTTCACGCCCAAAATACCCAAGATCACGCCTTTATCCAACTGAAACCCAATATTTTCCAGTACCGGATGACTGTTATACGAAAATCCGATATCGGATGCCGAAATCAGCATCACTTCCTCCCCTGCATCAGCAGATATAAAAACAGCGGTGCGCCCATAAATGAGGTCAGCACGCCGACCGGCAGATTTCCCGAACCGATCAGCACTCTGCCTGCGGTATCTGCCAGAAGTAGCAATATTGCTCCGACTATGCAGGAAAACGGCATCAGAAGGCGGTGATCCGCGCCGACCATGCGTTTGGCAATATGCGGCGCAAGCAATCCCAGAAACGCAATCACGCCGTGAAACGCGGTGATTATGGCAGCCAGCAAAGCCGCGATAATCATGCCCCGGACCCGGAGCGATTCGACAGATACACCGAGTCCTTTGGCAGTTTCTTCACCGGATAACAAAGCATTGAGATTCCAGAACTGAAGGCTGACCCAGATCGAAGTTGCAAGGATGAACACGCTCATGATGCCGATTTCCTTCCAATTCGAACGTGCCACATCTCCGAATGTCCAGAACAATGCAGAGGCAATCTGGGTTTCTGTGGCAAAATACTGAATCAGAACCGTGCCGGAGTGAAACAGAGAAGACAATGCGACACCTGCTAGAATAATGGCTTCGGGAGACAGTTTTTTTAGTTGTGCCAAGAGCAGAATCACCCATGCGGTACCCATTGCCCCGATAGCCGCGAAAATCGTTGTCGAATATACATTGCCGGAATTGAACAGAATAATGCTGACAGCAGCCCCGAAAGCCGCACCCTGACTGATTCCCAGAGTAGTGGAGGATGCGAGCGGATTTCTGAGCAGTGACTGCATGAGCAGTCCCGAAAGTGCAAGTCCCCAGCCTGCCATAATTGCCGCGACAATCCGGGGCATTCGGATATTCCAGATCACCAGATGCGGATTGCCCTGACTCCTGCCGATCATGCCGTCAATAACATGAATCAGCGACAGACGATACGCACCTTTGGAAATCGCATAAATGCTCAACAAAAAAGTGATCGCAATCAGAAACACAAAAAACATGCGTTTCCGTCTGATCTGCTGATGATATTTTTCTGTAGTATTCGTCAGATAACAACTCATAGCCTATTCAGATACCGCGCATCCCCGGCATACTGTCTGCTCCCCTTTTTTCCGGGTTTTGGAGGGCATTGTCGGCTCATTGCAGCAGGAACATATCACAGACGGCTCAATCCGTGCTTTTGACGGCATATCTTCTTTTGCAGGCATGATATTGAAAAGCTCTTCCACCGGCTTATCCAGAAGTTGACAGCTTTTTTCAGAATGAAGCGATTCGAATCGTTTCTGTTCTTCCGGGGTTGCGGAACCGCTCATGACTTTCTGCAATAATTCCCGATGCTCACTGCCAAGTTCCATTGCGCCGGGCTTCAAGGATAATCTGACGCCGCTGCCGGTTTTCCGGCTGAAAAACGTGAACGCGATCTTGCCGTAATCTTTGTAAATAAAATTTCCCTTGCCGAAGGTGCCGCCCGTCAGCACCTGACCCGCGTCAGATCAGCACGCGTCGGTTTCGACAATAGCAGCCATTTCCTCATCTTCCGCTCGCTGTTCATTGAGCATATCCAAACCTTTTTTGGCGGCTTTGTATCCGAGAATCAGTCCCGGGCAGATATGTCCGTGAAAATCAGCGCATTTTTTCAAATCTTCGATTGCCAGCATGTCCTGTACGTTCATGTTCATTCATCCTTTGTCAAAAAATAAAAAAACGCCAGAAAGACGCGAGATATTACTCACACACCTTCATGGCGTTATTCGTTTTCCGATTTGTCTGATACAGATTGAAACGATAAGGGATTCTTTCCCTTGATTAGCTTAAACTATTTTTCATATTTTCATGAGGATGTCAATAAGAAATTCGGGGAAATGTTCTCCTAGCTTATCGAGCAAAGCTCGCACTCAGAAAATACCCCTGCTCATCATCCCGCAGAGTCCCGATCTTCATTCCGACCGCTTCGAACATACGCTTCATCTCTTCGGGCGGAGGAATCATGTCCGCCATAACCGTAGCATGTGCCTTGCGGTGCAGATCGTTGATCCACGCGGAATTTTTAAAATGAAACACGACAAATTTCCCATCCGGCTTCAGTGCATGAGCTAAAAGCCTGACTGCAAGCGGTTTGTCGTCAAAATGCGGAAATACCTGATGGCACAGAACAATATCAAATGCCTGTTTTTCAAACAGAAAATCCTCTGCTGCTCCCGGATATATTTCAACGTTTCCGCTGTGTTCAAGGCGTTGCTGACACCGGACAATCATAGCGATACTGATGTCGAACGCGATCACGCGTCCTTCGTCCCCGACTGTATCCGACAATATTTTGGTCAGGCGCCCGGTTCCACAGCCCGGTTCGATAATACCTGTTCCGGTTGTGATGCCGGTTTCCTGTATCAGGCGCTGAATTTTTGCCATTTCTTCAGGCGTGTATTCCGCATCAGCCCATTCCTGATCCGCCTGAGTATCGAAAAATGACGCTTTTTCTCTGTTCAATCTGCCTCCTCAAGCATGGCATGTATCTTTTCCATCCATTCCGGTGACTTCGGATTTTCCGCGCTGTGATAGCCTTTCACATACGGTTTGATGTCAACAACCGGCGTGCCATCAATGGCTTCAAGACCCTGAACTCTGAGGATATTGCCGTTTCTTTCAAGCAGTTTTACCGATGTCAGCAGTACCGGATTGGGTCTTGCAGGGCTGCAAGTCGCGAAAATACCTCTTTTCGGCATTTCTTTCAAACCCATCGGATGAACTTTGGTCAGTTTCCGGCTTTCTTCCGGTACTTTATGCGCCCAGAACAAAATCTGAATGTGCGAATATTCCTCAATTCCTTCCAAAGCTTGTTCATACGCGGGATCGATCACGATTTCGGAAGTCATGTCTCTGATTTTGTCTCGCTCTGCTTTGACATTTTTCAGCTTTTCTTTTAAGGTAATGC
>CAZMDM010000337.1:0-1561 GCA_964564775.1 uncultured Desulfonema sp.
GTAACAGAAAGCCCTGAAAATCCCGAAGATTTATGGATAAATATGACAGAGCCGGAGACTGAGGAAAGAGAAGACGAACTGATAGAGTTCGCCGGTGATAGAACCACAGATATTCTGCTGAAATACGGTTACTATATCACGATTATGACCCGTAAAAAAGCTCCTCAGATGCAATCGCTGTGCATGGCATGATCTTTTTTCCGAATCAGGATGTAGGATGATGAATGGATTGAAGCCTTCGAAATCATTCATCCGACTCAGAAAACCATTGACAAAATCCCTCCGTTTTCATACTCATATCTGCCAATATGCTGACCCCTGCGGCATTGGATCCGGTATGCGGCATTCCTGAGTTGAAGGTGTGTAAAATCTGAAAGGGCGGGATGCTTGATGCTCCGCCCTGATGCAGGATTTTGATGTCAGCAGGGTTTTTCCATCAAACGACCCGATACATACTTATGTAAAATGCTTGACATCAGTGTCTGATAAGGAATGCCTTCTTCAACGGCTCTGATCTGAATATCATGCAGGTCTTTTGACGAAATTCTGATATTCACGCGCTTATTTTTGCTCAGAGTGTTTTTCGCATAAGTTTCAAGCTGTTTACGTCTTTCAGGACTGAGAACAGACTTCCATTCTCCCCGTTCAAAAGATGCGATGATTTCTTTTTCATCAATGTTATCGTCATCCGTCATTGTTTTTATCCTTTCTGATATGATCCCGAGTTGCTTTTCTGTTAGGAATCACGCTTTTCAAAAATACACCTTCATCATTTTCAACATAGGGAACGATACAGGCATATTCTCTTACTCTGACAATCATTATTCTCTGATTCGGATATTTCTTCTGGTTCGGATGGATCACATCATCAAGCAAATCGCCATGTTCGATATGCCATACGATTTCCTCGAATGAAACATTTCTTTCTTTTTTCAGCCATTCATTCTTTTGGGCATTCCATTTGTAAAATGACATACTTTTTATATATTACATTCGGATGCCTTTTGTCAACAGATGTGAAAATCGGCATCGCATACAAATACTTGCCTGCCATCTGTCAAAAAAGATTTTCCGAAATACCAAAGCATGATATAAAATATGATGATTTCATTCGAAGAGGCAAATTATGACCGAACTGATTTGGCAGGGAAAATACGATAAAAACGGCAAAAAAACCGCTCCGGTGCGGATTGCATTGCCCTTTCAGACCATTGAGACCGTCAATGAACCGCCTCAGAAGCGCAATGAAACCCTTGCCTTGTTTGCTCAGGGAAGACCTACCGAATGGCGCAACCGCCTGATCTGGGGAGATAAAAAATATGTGCTGCCATCGCTTTTGCCTGAATTTGCCGGAAAAGTGAACCTGATTTACATTGACCCGCCGTTTGATACCGGCGCAGATGTCTCCTTTACCGCCAAAATGCCCGATCATACTGACTAGCCAGAAGACGAATCTACACAATTCACCAAAAAAGACAGCATTATCGAGCAGAAAGCATATCGGGATACATGGGGAAAAGGCTCGGATTCGTATTTGCATTGGGTGTATGAAACTTCGATT
>CAZMDM010000338.1:0-25898 GCA_964564775.1 uncultured Desulfonema sp.
CAGAACGCCTCTGAACAAAGCCGTATTATCCTTCAGCCCTCCGGTCAGGAAATTCCGCATGAAACTGATGATTTCCTCGTAATATCCGGCTGTATATCCGGCATGAATGGGAGTATCATATTCATCAATCAGAATGACAACCTGCTCCCTGTGATAACGGCTCAGTTGCTGACTCAGTATCAGAAGACTGTTTTCATAAGACCGCATAGAAGCCCTGTCGTTTATCACGGATTCGAACAGGTTCCGGGCAGTAACCGGAAGACCGTCCCAATCCGTCAATCCGGTATGATTCTCGATTTCTCTGGCGATAATGCCCTTCAATCCGTCATAACAGTCTTCCCATGACAGTCCTTTGATATCTTTGAAAGTAAGATAAATAACCGGATATCTGCCCAGATGTTTTTCAAAAACTTCCTCATCTCGAATAGCCAGCCCATCAAAAAGCCCGGCGCGGTTTTCATCGCTTTTCTCAAAAAAATATCGCAGCATACTCAGATTCAGGGTTTTTCCGAATCTACGGGGACGGGGAAGCAGCAGCACCTTTGCGGATGCCCGGATAATATCCCGGATAAACAATGTCTTATCCACGAAGTAATATTCTTCCTCACGCAATTCTTTGAAATCCGATATTCCTATGGGAGGACGCTTTTTCTGTGTATTGTCCATGACACATCTCCCTGTCTGATTATCTTAACTCACCTTACGCAGTAATTTTCCAAGGCTCTGATTTTCCGCAGATCCGCGGATTCTTTTTCTGCTCTTTCCGCTCTGAGGACAGATACGCATTTCAAGCCGTTTGTACACAGACAGATCAAATTACTGCGTAAGGTGAGCTCTTATACACTTTTTCAATCCGATTTGGAATCTCTGATATCAGGAATGCGGTTGAAATCGGATTTTGTGACAGATTATTTTTAATTATTTGTATTTACTAAGAACAAACAGAAAACCTGTTTTAAAAAAAAGAGCTTCAGGATTACAGAGATCGTCAGAAATGCGCCGAACTGAGGCAGAGGTTTTCGGCAATAATATTATTCTGTACATCGGACTGTATTGTTTTTCAAACACCCTCTATGTCCGATCTGTCTTAGTAAAAAATCTGGCACATTTTTTGCTTTAAAAGAAGTTTGAAATATTTCTTTTCAGAAACGGAGATAAAATAATGACCGAAAGGGTAGCAATTCTGTTATTGACAATGATGGCAGCGATTATTCTGTTGGCAGTGAAACTGGCGTGGACAAATCCGATCTGTGCCGTAAATCCCATCGCTGGATAATTCTTGACTTTTATATCCTGATCTTTTTATTATACGGGAATAATTACCTCAAAATTATGGGATGAGCCATGATTTATCTTATCAGTCTTGCGGTTTTTGCAGGAATCATATTTATCCTGCTGGTCATGCTTTTGGCAGTGGAAGGCAAAGTCGTCCGAAAAGGCGATTGCAGAATTGTCATCAACAACATGGAGGATAAGGCACTGAGCGTTTCCGGCGGCACAACGCTGTTGTCGGCACTGTTGAGCAACGGCATTTTGCTGCCATCTGCTTGCGGTGGTGGAGGCTCGTGCGGAACATGCAAATGTGTTGTGGAACACGGCAACAGAGGGGTTCTTCCTACGGAACTTCCGCATTTAAGCCGCAAAGAGCGTCAGGAAAATGTGCGTCTGGCATGTCAGTTGAAAGTCAAAGAAAATTTGAAAATCCGCATTCCCGAACAGATTTTCAGCATTAAAAAATTTCACGGAACCGTGAGTTCGAATGAGAATGTGGCAACCTTTATCAAAGAACTCGATGTGAAGCTCGATCCGGGAGAAAGTTTTGATTTCCACGCAGGCGCATATATGCAGATCGATATTCCCGAATATCAGGCTGCTTTCAAGGATTTTCATATCGGGCAGAAATTCAAACCTGCATGGGATCGCTTCAATCTTTGGGGCTTGAAAGCCAAAGCCGAAGAGCCGGTATTCCGGGCATATTCGCTGGCAAACCCGCCGGGTGAAAAAGAGCCGTTGAAATTCACCATCCGCATTGCAACCCCGCCGCCGGGAAAAGAAATTCCCCCGGGAGTCGGATCATCGTTTGTATTTCATCTCAACGAAGGGGATCGGATCACTCTGAGCGGTCCTTACGGCGAATTTGCCATCAAACCTACTGAGCGGGAAATGTGTTTTATCGGCGGAGGCGCAGGAATGGCTCCGCTCAGAAGCCAGATTCGGGAGCAGCTGCTGTATGTGAAAACGCAGCGGAAAATGACATTCTGGTACGGTGCAAGGTCTAAAGCGGAAATGTTTTATGATGAAGAGTTTAAAGAATTGGAGCGCAATCATCCGAATTTTTCATACTTTGTATCCTTATCCGATCCTCAGCCCGAAGACAATTGGACAGGTATGACCGGCTATGTCCACAATTGTCTGTACAACGATTATCTGTCCGCACATGATGATCCTACGGAGATCGAGTATTATCTCTGCGGTCCTCCTCCCATGCTGGATGCCATTATCCGAATGCTGGACGGACTCGGCGTGGAACCGAATATGATCGCGTATGATAAATTCTGAAATTATATCGGTTCGATAAAATCGTCGAAGCTCGACAATCCTGTATGGCAATCTTTGTTCTGCCAAAAATTTGGTTAAGTCGTTGTTTTATTTAATATATTGTTATAATTTACTTCCGCTACAGCCCCGTATGCCCGAAGCCGCCGTCCGCGCGTTCCGTCTCATCCAGACAGTCTGCAAGTTCAGTCGGAAACTGATACACTCGGCTGATGACCATCTGGGCAATTCTGTCTTTTCTTTGAAGTGTGAAGGGTATTTTGCTGAAATTGATGAGCGGAACCATCACTTCACCCCGATAATCCGAGTCAATGGTTCCCGGCGAGTTGATGATGCCGATGCCGTGTTTTGCAGCAAGTCCGCTTCTGGGGCGAATCTGTGCTTCGAAACCGTGAGGGACGGATATGGCAAATCCGGTCGGAATCAGAGAAACTTCCCCAGGCATCAGAATCATTTCATGTTCGATTGCCGCAAAAATATCCATACCGGACGCATAAGCTGTCATATAGCGAGGAAGCGGAATATCCGCATCACGGTTCGGATTCAGGCGTAAAAAACGGATAACAGGATTCATAGTGAGCACGCTCATTACAATGAAATTACAGCCGAGTCAAATATTTTTATGATACCTCCTGTTTTTTCCGGCAGTTAACGCATAAAAAGGATTCTTCCCTTGAATTTGAGATATTTTTTTAGTATCTTACAAATTGTGATGATAAAAACAACTCTTCTGAGAATAAAACGGTTTTCGGGTCATGTACACAGTCATGCGAAACACAGCGATGGGTTTTTGTATATTTTTTACAATAATTTCAAATTGTTATTCTGGAGAAAGCCCCAGAACCTTTCTGGATGGGATTCAAGCGTACAAAGACGGACAGTTTGATAAAGCCATAGAATGCTTTGAACGTGTCATCGCATCGGGCGTCAATAATCCGAAACTTTTCTATAATTTGGGAAATGCGTATCTCCGAAACAATGATCTGGGACATGCACTGCTGTGGTATGAGCGGGCAATGCGGCGGATACCGGATGATCCGGATCTGAAGTTCAATTATGGCTATGCTCTGTCTCTGACCAAAGATGAGAAAGAAGACAAAGATTTTCCTCTGCTGCGGATTTTGTTTTTCTGGAAATATCTTTTGTCTCAGACCCTGACACAGCAGATCGCTCTTGCACTGAACTTTCTGTTCTGGCTAACGCTGATTATTCGGATGTTATTGAAAAAGAAGAAAATTATCAATCCGTTTGCATATACTCTGCTGATTGTGGGGCTGATATTCACGCTGACAGCTTTTTACAACGAATACGAGGCGATGTATTTCAGATATGCGATTATTCTGCCGGAAAAGGTATCGGTGAGATCGGGTTTTGCAGACGACTCGACCGAATTATTCGTGCTTCACGCGGGAACAAAAATCTATATCGGAAAAGAGCAGGGAGATTTTTTCAGAATACAATATTCCGAAGGCAAAATCGGCTGGATTAAACGGTCTGACGCGGAAATCATCTGATGAAAAATGCAAAAAACTATTGATTTTCTGTCAGTTTTTGAGTAGGTTGATGCAGGGGAAAAATTACAACAACTTGCAGAGAATCACGGTATAAAGGGAAATGACAAAAGTAGTACTGGCGGGAAAAACCGATGTCGGTTTGAAGCGATCCAATAATGAAGACAGCCTGGTGATAAGTCCCGAACTGAAATTTTCACTGGTGGCGGACGGTATGGGCGGAGCAGCAGCCGGAGAGCTTGCAAGCCGTATATTTGCAGAATCCGCGATGTTGGTATTTTCCCAATCCGCGAATCGTGTTCTTGCGGAAACCCCCGCACTGATTCAGAAAGCGTTTCGTCTGGCAAACAAAAAAATTCTGGAACATGTCAGACAGGAACCTTCCCATCAGGGCATGGGATGTACCGCAGAACTGATTGCTTTTTCGGATGAAGGCTTTGCTCTGGGACATGTGGGAGACAGCAGAACCTATCGCTATCGGAACGGTCAGCTGAAGCAGCTGACTCACGACCATTCTCTGGTGCAGAATCTGGTGGATCAGGGGATGATCAGTCCCGAAGATGCCCGCCATCATCCGCATCGGAATGTGATTTTAAGAGCAGTCGGAATCGAAGAAAATCTGGCGTTGGATGTGATCAAGGGAAAAATACAGCCCGGAGATATTTTTATAATGTGTTCTGACGGACTTACAGATATGGTGGATGATACACTGATAAAGGAGGTCATTTCCTCCAATTTAACCATTGCTCAGAAAGCAGAAGGGTTTATCGAACTTGCCAAATTAGCCGGAGGAAGCGATAATATTACTGTCGCACTGTGTCAGGCATTATAACTATTTATGATGATTTAAAAATTTTTAAAATATCTGAAAGAGCCGTGGTGCTTGTCTGCTGAATAAATCCGCCGCTGCGAACTGCAAATCGGGTGAACGGATTTTTTTCGATATTGATGTCAATAATTACACCTCCCCGCCAAAACGTTTCATTCACAACCTGACTGGGCAGATTGGTCGCCCCGGATGTGCCGACAACAATCAGAAGCTTGGTTTTCCGGGCAACTTCCCGTGAGCTGTCATAGCGAAACAGAGGTTCATTGTAAGTTTCATCGAACCACAGCACATGAGGGCGGGCAGGACAGCCGCAATCCGGGCAGATCAGTAAATTGCGTTCCGTATCTCCGATTTCCTGTCCTTTGCTTCTGCCATACAATTCTTCGGGAATCGGATAAATGCTTGCAGAACAGTCATCCGCACAGCGCATATAAAAAATATTGCCGTGAATCTGAAAGGTTCTGGCAAGGCTGTTGCCGGCTCTCAGATGCAGTCCGTCCACATTCTGGGTAATCAGTGTAAAGCGGTCTTTGAAAATCTCTTCCATTTCCGCAAGGGCAAAATGTCCCCCATTGGGTTGGGCGTTCCGACAGACTTCCAGACGATACAGATACCATTTCCAGACTTCTTCGGGATATTGGCAAAACATCTGATACGTTGCCATCTGCTGCGGATGATATTCCTTCGAGCCGACTGTCCAGTATCCTTCGGGTCCCCGAAATGTGGGAATACCGCTTTCTGCGGAAATGCCCGCTCCCGTCAGAACCGTGATGTATCCTGTTCCTTCGGCGATTTCTGCTATCATCTTCATAAGTTGCTGTTCCATACCTGCTCCTTTTCCCGGAAATGAATTTCCAGACTATTATGAGATATCCTTATGGATTCGGAAGAAATATTTATCCCGATGATTCCCGGAAATGAATTTCCGGGCTATTCTGCGCCATCCGGCCGGGATTTATCCGATCCCCAATAGTTTCGCTGCATTCAATCCGCATACCGCCGCAACCTCTTCTTTCGAAAGTCTGCTCTGTTCCAATTCCTTGAAATATCTCGAAGGTTTCAGCAGCGGAAAATCTGAGCCGAACAGAATGTTATCTTTTCCGGCAAGCCTGACTGCCATTGCGTAAATCTCCGGCTCATACAGAAACGGAGATGCTGCCGTATCGAAATACACATTTTTCAGGCTTTCCTTTACTTCTTTTTTCAGCAGAGCATAGAAAAATATTCCGCCGCCCCAATGTGCCAAGATAATGATGTTATTTGGAAATCGCCGGATCATCGTATAAATCTGCTTCAGAGTATTCAGGGTTTTGCCCGGATACGAATGACCCACAGGCTCGTTGGTATGAATCAGAATTGGACAATGTTTTTCCCGGCAGATTGCCATGATCGGATCAAGCCGATTCAACGCGTCCTCATCAATGCCGGATTGATACAAGGCAAGCTCGCCTACGCCCGATAGCCCGGCATTCAGACAACGCTCGGTTTCTTCGGCAGCTTTCGGATGATACACATCAAAGCAGCACAATCCGATCAGGCGATTCGGATATTTATGAACAGATTCAATAATATAGTCATTTTCTCGTTGAAACGTATCCGATCTTCTCCACGGAAAGCTGAATATCACCGACTTATCCACCTGCTGCTCATCCATTGTCCGAACAAGCTCTTCCGCGCCGACCAGCTTGGATTTGGGAGATTTGTATAACAATTGAAAAGCGGATTCATCGGGAAAATAGTTCTCCCGCTTTTCCCGAACCGATTTTGAAAAAATATGCGTATGAACGTCAATAATCATCTAAAAATTCCTCGGCTTGCAGATGATTTCCCGAATGCGGAGATTGAAAAAATCGGACTGATTCGCGGG
Source organism: uncultured Desulfonema sp. (assembly GCA_964564775.1). Lineage (GTDB taxonomy): Bacteria > Desulfobacterota > Desulfobacteria > Desulfobacterales > DYRC01 > DYRC01. The sequence goes on from CAZMDM010000338.1 coordinate 6,764, forward strand.
TTTGAGAACAATTGCCGTATCCGCGCCTCTGGCAGTACCGCCGATGGCAATAATATCCTCGCCGCTCAATGCGCCTGCATCAGCCGCCATGATCGAAACTTCAACTGCAACCTTGGTTCCCTGTCCGAGCAGCCTCAGCACATCGGCAATCAGCAGTACCGGATAAATGCCGGAATATTTTTTTGCCAAAGACCGCTCTACACCGGATAGAGCATGGGTTGCTGATACCACTGTAACACCTTTGGATTCCAAATCTTTTCTGATCTCATCTTTCAGAACTTTCTGAAACGGTTCTTTGAACCCGCAGTGATACGTTACCATGACAATTTTAACGCCGGAAAAGATTTTCAGTGCTTTATACACCGTATCGCCGGTGGTGGACGCGATGACGATCTCTTTGATGCTCGATTCTTTTGCCCGCTCATAAGCCAGCTTCAAGGTCTGATCTGTGTTGGCTTTTCCGTCTGATTCGAAATACATTTTTATCCTCCTTGAAATCCGATTTTCAGAGAGATAAACTATTCCCGGTAAAGTTTCAATGTTTTTCCTCCGGGATGGAAAATCTTTCAAAATCATTGACAGAATAAGATACGCGTGGGCAGTTTACGCATGACATACAAGATGATGCGCGGTCTTTCATAATGATGATATTGTCATAAATTTCAGGTATCTCGGATTCGCTCTGAATCTCGATGAGGTGTATGACAAAATGTTCTGATCTTGAAAAAGAAGCCCGAATTGTGTTAATTTGAATCATTCCGACTTACCCGACTCATTATAGATCATGATGTTCAAGGAGAAACAATGAAAAAAATGATATGGATCATTGTCTTGCTTGCAGGATGGTCAACTGCTGCCATATCCGCAGAAATTTCCGTTCCGGCAATCAGCGTCAGATCGGGTCAGACAGCAGAAATTCCTGTAAAACTGGATGAAACGGATAATCTGGCGGGCATCAAGCTGGCGATAAAATATGACGCGGAACTTCTGACGTTTAAGCAGGCGGACAAAAGCAAAGAAACTTCCGGGCTGATGCACATTGTCAATGATAAAAAACCGGGAATCCTGATTATTGTCATGGCAAGCGCAAAAGGCATTGCCGGAAAGGATTTCCGACTCGTAACCCTGAGTTTCGAGGCTAAAAAAGGCTTGAAAGAAGCCAAAAGCACCCAAATCGAGATTACAGAATCCCAACTGATGAGCGATCAGATGAAAGACATTGCTCATACGAGCAAGGCAGAGGCAATCCGCATTTCTCCTGAGAAATGATTATGCTTACTACTCGGATTCGGCTGTAATCTGACGGCGGATACCGACAAGAGAACGCAGTCGTTTGATGTCTTCCTGCATGGCAGCAGCTTCTTTATTCATAATCACAGACGTATTAACAGATTCTTCGGCAATTGCAGCATGTTTTTGCACCACCTGATCGCTTTCCGCCACAGCGATGTTGATCTGTTCGATGCCTTTTGCCTGCTCTGATGAAGAGCTTGCAATCTGGCTCAGAATATGCTTCATACTTGAAATACTTTCTGCTGCTTTTGAGAAAACTCTCTCTGTTTTTACTGCAAACTCAGAGCCTTCTGTTATGCTATTCAGCGTTGATTCGATCAGCATCGAGGTATTTTTTGCAGCTTCTCCGGACTGAGTCGCCAGATTTCTGACCTCGTCTGCCACCACTGAAAATCCTGCTCCGGCTTCACCTGCGCGCGCAGCTTCGATTGCCGCATTCAATGCCAGTAAGTTGGTCTTGAACGCAATTTCTTCTATGTCCTGAATAATATCGGAAGTTTTCCAGCTTGCCGCAGCAATTTCATGAATTGCAGCCATCATCCGAGTCATCAGGCGAGCGGCTTCTTCGGTCTGCTCATCAGCTGATTTTATCAAAACCTCTGCCTGTCGGCTGTTCTGCTCATTTTGCCGGGTCATGGAAGACATCTGCTCCAGGGACGCGGAGGTTTCTTCCAATGATGCCGCCTGCTTTGCAGTTCCCTGAGCAAGGGATTTGGCAGAATCAGCAATCTGAGATGCCATATCTGTGAGCCTATGAGAACCGTCTGTAAGCCCTTTGATCACTTGGCGAACCGGTCTTGTAATATAGCGGCTGACCAGAAAGGAAACGATAAGCACGATGATAATCGCGGCAATGCTGACAAAAATACCGATGGTTTTCAGATGATTTGTCGAAGCAAGAGCTTCATCTTCGCTCATTTCGGCAATCAATGCCCATCGGATGCCTCTGAAATCAATGGGTGTGTACGCGCAAAGAACTTTTTTGCCCAGATAATTGTGCATAAGCATGGTTCCGGTTTGCCCCGCAAGCGCGTTATGAACCGCTTCGGTGTCAATCCGCTTTTTTTCAGGATCGGCAAAAGAGGCTGCTACCGAATAATTCTTTGAATCCATGTAAGAATCCGAGCGCATCAGACGATCTGCTCCCACAAGATAAGTCTCGCCGCTTTTACCCATGCCGCTGCGCTCCGACATAATGCTGTTGATCGAATCCGCTTTGATCTGCAACACTACAATCAGTTCGATGCTGCCTTCGACCACCAATGGCTGCGCGATAAACGTAAAGGGTTTTCCGCCGGAAGCTGCATATATTTCCATGTCTGCAAAGGTATAAGTTTTTGATTCGATTACTTTTTTGAACAGTTTCCCCAAGATACTGTTTTCTTTTGAAACATCGGTGCCGTAATCCGATTCGTGAAGCACGGAATAAAATATTTTGCCGCCCGGATGAATCAGCATCAGATCGTAATATCCGTATTCTTTGATAAAATTGGCAAAATAATCTTCTTTGGCAGACTCGGACTTCGGCGCGATGACTTCTTCAAGACGGATACTGCTGATCAGTCCCCAGTTGATGCCCGGAATTTCCAGAGGATCATATCTGAGCAAGTCCATCTGCCCGTCCTCCTGAGTTTTGATGATCGCACCCGATTTTCCGGATAGCGCGGAAAGCACATCTTCTCCTGAAACCGGATCCCCGATTTTTCCCTGCCGGATAAGTCTGGTACTGCGATAGCTGTTTTTATGGGTTTCGGAGCGTCCCACCAGAAAACTTTCTCCGCTCTGTCCCATTCCCTGATGACGGTGAACAATCCTGTTCAGCGTATCGGTACCGATCTTCAACACCACAGTGCCTTTGACTTCTTCCTGAAAAATAATCGGCGCGCCGACAAACAGTATCGCTTTATTTTCCCGAATTTCAATATCCTGAATATGAACCTCTTTGAGAGATTTCTGAAAACAGGCATGAATGCCGGTGCTTTTCAAAGTATCCGAAAACACACTTTGTCCGAGTTCTTTTTCCCGTTTCAGAGAATACACTATCGTTCCGGTTTTGGAAATCAGAAGCAGATCGTCATAGCCGTATTCTTCTCCGAATTTTTTCAATGCCTGCCCGAATTTTTCTTTTTCCAGAAAATCGTACATGCTCTGATTTAGCACGCCATCGCTGTTTGCCACTGAAAATGCCTCCAACGCGTCTGTTACAGTGAGGCTGCTTGAAATCACCCGGATATCACTCAGCGTTTTTCGGAAATATTCCTGAATCTGAGCTTTTTTGTTTTCCTGAGCGCTTTTCAGCTTCTCGAATGCTTCATATCTGAGCGTATCCACGGTTTTTATCAGAATATTCATATCATGCCGATATTCTTCAAATAATTTGAATAATTGGGCTTTTTTCAGTTCTCTTAAGCTTTCAAGTTGCTGAAACGCCTGATCGGATAAGGCGGATGTTGAGATACTGACAGATGTGATTCCGATGACCGCAAAGGGAATCAGACTGACGGCAAGAAATGCGATCAACAATTTGCTTCTGAGGTTCATAACTCACTTCCATGTGGGAAGAATCATATCACAGGTTTTGTTTTCATCAGGATAAATCACACAGACTTTTTCATCGGGCTGCCATTGCGTCATCGTAAACTGACGAAAACCGGGACCGAATTTGGCATGATGAGAGGCTTTGTCAAATACCCATCTTCCCATAACACCTTCATAATCCATCTTTTCCATCGCCTCGACAATGGCATCTGCTTCGACGGATTTTGCACGCTCGATAGCGGCTTTGAGCATATACATGGCATCATAAAAATGCGGCGAGGTGAATTCAGGATCAATATTATATTTTTTCAAATATTTATTCTGAAATACCGTATCTTTGCTTTTTAAGGGAAATATACCGGGAAAAGAGACAGATATAATGCTGATAGCAGCTTTATCCGAAGTTTTCCATGCGGTACGGAAATTAGCGATGATACCCGCCATAAGCGGTCCTTTGGATTCCATCCATTGCGTAACAAATGCCGAAGCCTCTGTGATCGCTGTCAAAACACAGATACTTTCGCATTTTGCTTCTGAGGCTTTGGCAAATATCGGCTTGAAATCTTTGGTTTCCTTATCGAAATATTCAATAACCGGTATCGTAGCACCGGCATCTTTTAAGTCTTTTTCCCATTTTGCCGCAATCGGACGCGCCCAGTTGGCATTTTCAATCATCATGGCAAAACGTTTGAATCCGCGTTTTTTTATCAGATCGTTCACCAGCCATTCCGAACTGAAATCCGCCAGTTCGTGAGAATTGAAATAAACCCTGAAAACATATTTCAGAGAATCATAATTCTGTTTCACCTTTTCAGTAAGTTCCGGCGTTGCGGAGCCTGCAAGAAACGGGACTTTGTGTTTGGCAACCTGTTCCAGCACTGCCAAGGCGATTTCACTGACATAAGTTCCCAAAACAGCGACAACTTTTTCCTGTGTTGCCAAACGGGTGTATTCATAAGCCCCGATTACCGGCTTTAGCTTGGTATCTGCAACTATCAACTCAATCTTTTTGCCCAATATGCCGCCGGATGCGTTGATTTCTTCCGCAGCCATTTCCACGCCGTTCCGAATCCCCTTTCCGACAGCAATATCCAACGGAGCAAGCACGCCGACTTTGATAACGTCTTCCGCCATTGAGATCATCGGCAGAAGCACGAACAATACCGATAAGATTGCTATTATTTTTTTCATATTTCCCCCTTCCCGGAAATAAATTTCCGGGCTGTTTCAGTATGTCCCTGCGGGACGTAAAAATACCAAGCTTTCATTTTGCACGTTTCACTTTGCACTGTTTTTAACTATCCATATAATAATCGGAAACACAATGCAAAAGAAAATCACCAATGCTCCCGGCAAGGTCATATAAGGCTTATACCACGGTTCTCCCAAACGGCGCGATTTTTTGACTTCTTCCAGAAACATACTGCCCAAAAGCATTCCGGCAACCATGATGCCGACGACTTTCAGCATGTTGATAAATGTAGCGAGTGCCATAAACTTATCTTTTCCTTTCAATGATATATCGTGCAACTGCCCTGAGAGGTTCTGCACGCTCATCAAAATCATTCAGTGTTTTCAGCGATTTTTCGATCAGTTCTTTTGCAAATTTTTCGGAGTTTTCCAAGCCCATCACGGACGGATAAGTGCTTTTTTTCCGAGCTTCATCGGTTCCCACTGCTTTGCCCAGAATATCGGGATCGCCTTTCACGTTCAGAATATCATCCGTTACCTGAAATGCCAGTCCGATATATCCGGCATAAGCTCGCAACTGCTCCGAATCTTGGTTTGCCGCGTCAGACAGCATTGCTCCGGAAATGACGGATGCTTCGATCAATGCGCCGGTCTTGCGTCTGTGCAGATGCTCCAATTCTTCAAGATTCAGCATCTTGCCTTCGGAAGCAATATCGCGCATCTGCCCTTCGATCATGCCATTGCAGCCCGCAGCCGCAGCAATGATTCGGATGACCTGAAGCAATCGGGAGGCATCCGCGCATTTGGCATTGGAAAGCACTTCGAATGCCAACGTCAGCAGCGCATCTCCTGCCAAAATTGCGGTGGCTTCGTCGAATGCGACATGGCAGGTGGGTTTTCCCCGGCGCAGATCATCATTGTCCATTGCCGGAAGATCATCGTGAATCAGGGAATAAGTATGAATCATCTCCAGCGCGCAGGCAATCGGCATGACATCGCTTTCTTTACCGCCGACTGCTTCGGTTCCGGCAATACACAATATCGGACGGAGGCGTTTCCCGTCAGCCATCAGAGAATACCGCATTGCCTGCATGATCCGGCGATGATCCCGAACATATCTCTCCAATGCTGCATTGATCTTCTGCCGTTTTTCATCCAGATATGCCTCTAGATCGAACAATCCTTTACATTTCTCGCTTCTCATTTCTCACTTCTCATTTCTTCTTCGGAAATATTGCCGTCCTCGTCTTTCAGCAGAATCGTAATTTTCTGCTCTGCCTCATCTAAGATTTTGGTACAATATCGGGAAAGTTTTACACCGTCTTCGAATTTTTTCAGCGATTTTTCAAGCGGCAACTCTCCGCTTTCGATTTCCCGGACAATATCTTCCAGTTCTTTCAACGCTTTTTCATACGATAATTTTGCCATTTATGGTTTTCCCTCCACCCGGACGCTGAGGCTTCCTTTTGCCAGCAGGCTATCACCGATTAATATTATGCAACCTTCTGTAATCGATCCGAATAAATCCGATCAGGAACAGACACGATCAGAAAGGCGATTCCGTCTGCAAAATCATCATTTCTGCAAATTTCTTCGAGTTTCGAAGGAATCGGGAGTGTTTCATTATCTTCAAGCATACCCTGAATATGGAACAAAAGGGCTTCATAAGCCATTTCTTTTGCTTCTTCAACCGTGCTGCCTGCCGTTATACAGCCGGGAAAATCGGGAAAAGACACTCCGTAATCACTGCTATGGTCTTTATGGATTACGCCGATGTATGCGGACATGGTTATTTCTCCTGTGTTTTCAGGCTGATACCTGCCTGTCGTTCGATGCTTTTAAGGGTTGCAATAGGAAGATCTTTCTTCGGATGCGGGACAGTAACCCTTCCTTTTCTGACAGGATGACAAAGCTGGATATGAGAGCCTTTCTGATCAATTTTGTACCATCCGTTCTGTTCGAGTTTTCTGATGATCGTGCGGCTATCCATTTTCATCTCCGATGTTCATTCGCCGTTTTTTAGTCATTATGATTCTGCTTTTTCAAGTTATGTTTTTCCCTCCACCCGGACGCTGAGCTTTCCGTTTGCCAGCAGAATTTCAAGTCTATCGCCGATACCGACCTCATCGGAATTTCGGATCAGGTTGCCATCAGGTATTGCTCTGCTGATACTGTATCCTCTGGACAACACTGCCAGCGGACTCAGAACATTCAGTTTTTCCGTTCGCCACAATAGTTGTTCGCGTTTCTGACGGATACCGTTTGCCATTCGAGATAGTAGTCGTTCCCCAAGATCGTCCAGCCTCAGCCGCATAGTTTCGATCTTTTTTTTCGGATGAATCAGACGTTCCGACAATGCCTCAAGGGTTTTCCGATAGTGTATCACAGACGCATACATGCTCATTTTCAGGACATATTCCAGTTCGACGCATCGGCGTTTCAATTCATCTTTGATCGGCACAACCAGTTCTGCAGCCGCCGATGGTGTAGGGGCGCGCAGATCCGCTGCAAAATCCGCAATCGTAACATCGGTTTCATGCCCTACTGCCGATACAATGGGAATTTTCGAGTCGAATATCGCTCTTGCCACGATTTCGGTGTTGAATGCGCTCATATCTTCCAATGAACCTCCGCCTCTGGCTAATATTGCGACATCTGCCTCGTTTCGGGAATTGAGGAGCTTAACCGCGTCGGCAATCTCTTTGTCCGCGCCGTCTCCCTGCACTCTGACCGGAACGATCTGTACGCGCATCGTATCGAATCGGCGATTGATAATCGTCAGAATATCGTGAATTACCGCACCGGTCGGAGAAGTAATAACTGCAATCATTTTGGGCAGAAACGGCAGAGGCTTTTTGCGATCTTCGTCAAACAAACCTTGTGCAGCAAGCTTTGCCTTGAGCTGCTCGAATGCAAGCTGCAATGCGCCGATGCCTTTGGGTTCGAGATATTCAAAGATGATCTGGTAGGTTCCTCTGGGTTCATAGACGCTGATTCTTCCCAAACCCGTAACCTTCGTGCCGTCTTCAGGCAGAAATTTCAGCGCTCGGTTCTGCCCTTTGAACATGACTGCGCTGATCCGGGCATGATCATCTTTCAGTGTGAAATAATAGTGTCCCGAACCTGGTATTCGGAAATCGGAAATCTCTCCGCGTACCCAGACAAAGGAAAAGCGATTTTCCAAAATATCTCTGATTTCAGATGTCAGTTCAGAAACAGCATAAATTCGGTGTATGGTGTTATCAGGCATGATTTTTTCATTAGCATAAAATCGGAAATATGGAAAGTATTGAGACTACGGTCATACAGGCTTTTTTATTTGACATCCGGGCGGAATATGATAAACAGGTTTCGCGGCTGTCTTATATCTTCAACCCGACATATTATCATGGTGGGCGCGACAAGATTCTTTATCTCTGCCGTAACAGACCGTTTGCGGAAATAACCTTCGGAGGAGTTTATGCAGAATTTCATGCGAAAGCTGATGATTATTTTTTCGGTGATTGTCGGACTCGGAATTTTCTATGCCGTGTTCAGCTTCATATTTCTGGATTTTATGGTGGATCTGTGGTGGTTCGAATCGTTAGGATACAAAGCTTATTTTTTACTGCGGATGTCCTACCGCCACATGCTATTTGCAGCCATTACGCTGATTTTTTTTCTGATTTTCTTTGTCAACTTCTGGATTGCCTCCCGGTATCTGGGAACGCCCGAAAGTTCTCCGCCATCGGATGATGCGCCGAGTGATGCGCCTCAGTATCAGCCCGAGGAAACCCGGCGGAAAAAGCGATTGCTGGAGATGTTTCAGAGCGGCTCATTAAAAGTCTATACGCCGCTGTCCCTGATATTGTCCATTCCCATAGCCCTTCCCTTGTATCGGAAATGGGAAGAAACCTTATTGTTTATTTTTTCCGGGCATTCGGGAATTACAGAGCCGACTTTCGGCAAAGATATCAGCTTTTATCTGTTTTCATTTCCGATTTACAAACTGATTCAGAATGAACTACTGATCACTTTTTCGCTGCTGTGCGTATTTCTGCTGATTCTCTATTGGATTCAAAGCCGCATTCTGTCCAAAGAAGACTTGAGACTTCCGGAAGGCGCAAAAGCACATCTGAGCATCGTGTTTCTGTTTGCTGCAATGATTCAGGGCTGGAATTGTATGCTTCAGCGACATGATCTGCTGTATTCGGAAAAGCATCTGCCGATATTTTTTGGTCCCGGATTTGTGGAAATGAATCTGATTCTGCCCCTGATCTGGCTGACCTTTATCACGCTGATCTTCACCGCAGTTTATCTGGTGATCTATATTCACCGGCGCAAAGGAATTTTGCCACTTCTGATTTCCGTAGTGTTGTTTGTTTCCTGTATCGCGCTTCGGAATACCTCGTTTCTGGCGGATATTGTGGAAACCTATTTTGTCAAACCCAATCAGAGTGTTCGGGAAAAACCCTATATCGAAAGAAATATTCAGAACACACTGAGAGCGTATAATCTGTCTTCGGTGGAGACCGGCAATTACGCGGTGGGACAATATCCGAGCGTTGCCATTACCGATGAAATGAAACACACCATCCGCAATATTCCGATATGGGACAGACATCTGATTGACGATGTTTATACCCAGCTTCAGGGAATGCGCTCGTATTATCATTTTGCCGACGCGGATGTGGATCGCTATACCATCGGCGGCGTCAAGCAGCATGTATTTTTATCTCCTCGGGAAATTAACACGGAAGGGCTTCCTTCCGCAGCCAAAAACTGGATCAACACCCATCTGGTTTATACGCACGGGTATGGAATCGTGATGACGCCGGCGACTCAGAGCGGAGACGAACCCATGAGATGGCTGATTCAGGATATTCCAATGAGACTTTCCGACCCGGGACTGGCGATCAAAAATCCTGCGATTTATTACGGACTTAACACCAATGAATATGCCATCGCACCGAATGATTTGGGAGAAATCGATCATTTCGAAAATGATAAAGATATCAGAATCAACTACACCGGCAGGGGCGGCATTCCGTTGTCATGGTTTCGCAAGATTTTATTTTCAGTGTATCTGAAAAAACTCGATCTGTTTTTTACCACCGGCACCCGAAGCGACAGCCGGGTATTGATCAACCGGAATATCAAAGAGGCTGTTAAAAAAATCACGCCGTATTTTACCATAGATGATGATCCGTACATTGTGGCAAGTTCGGAAGGTCTGTTCTGGGTGGCAGACGCGTACACCACTTCTGATCTGTATCCGTATGCGGAAAAAACAGACAAGAAAATCAATTATATCCGAAATTCGGTCAAAATTGTCATTGACGCATATCACGGAACCGTCGGCTATTATGTGGCAGACAGCAATGATCCGATTGTCAATGCGTATCGGCGCATGTATCCGGGGCTTCTCAAACCCATGGAGCAGATGAATCCCGAAATCCGAAAAGATCATCTGCGCTATCCCAAAACTCTGTTCGATATTCAGATGGGGATTTATGCCAAGCATCATCAATCCGACCCGGATACTTTTTATCTTCAGGATGATAACTGGGATTTCACTCAAACCGGCGACATGAAGTCCTATTATATGATGGCGCATATTTTCGAAAAGGACAATACCAGCCGCTTTGTGCTGCTGTGTCCCATGATGACTGCGGTTTCGAGCAAAAACAAAAAACCCGAAAGCCTGCGGGCATTGGCAGTGATCGGCAGTGATGACGGCAATTATGGCAAAATCTCCGTATATACCTTTCCCAAAGGTCAGCAGATTTACACGCCGTCTCAGATCAATTCCCTGATTGATCAGGATACGGTGATTTCTCAGGAACTGAATCTCTGGAGCCAGACCGGTGCGGAAGTCAAGCGGGGAAAAATTATCGTATTGCCGGTCAGCGGCATGGTGTTTTATATTCAGCCTCTGTATCTCGGCGCGGCAGCAGGACCCAAAATCCCGGAACTCAAGCGGATTATTATGACGCAGGGCGATATCGTGGTCATGGAGCGCTCTTTGTCAGAAGCCATTGACAAACTTGAAGCCAAACTCAATGAAAGACTGAACCGATCCAAACAGCCATGACAACAATCCGACAAGATATGATTGAATTATTGTCTCAGGGAAATTGCAGCGCGAGAGATATTTCCCAAATTTTGGGCATTCGGGAAAAAGAAGTATATCCGCATCTGGAACATATTGCCCGTTCTGTGGCTGCTCAGAAAAAGAAACTTCATATCGAAGCTGCACAGTGCATTGCCTGTGAATACCGCTTCAAAGACCGGAAACGCTTTGCCAAACCGACAAAGTGTCCGGTATGCAGAAGCGAACGGATTTCAGAACCTCTGTATCGGATTGAGACATGAGCGAAGTATTACTGAATGTTACAGACCTCCGCAAGGCATTCGGCGGTGTTCTTGCGGTCAATGATCTGAATTTTACGGTATCAGAACACAGCATCACTTCCGTCATCGGACCCAACGGCGCGGGAAAAACAACCGTATTCAATATGATTACCGGATTCATCACACCGACTTCTGGCAGCATCCGCTTTATGAATGCCGAGATTGCCGGAAAAAAGCCACACCTGATTGCCGCAAAGGGAATATCTCGGACATTTCAGCATGTTCAGATATTTCCCAAAATGACCGTGCTGGAAAACATCATGGTCGGACGATATCTGCGATCCTCGTCGGGATTATTGTCCTCCCTGCTGCTGCCGCCGTTTCTGCGCCGGGAAGAAAAGCAAATCCGGGAACAGGCATTGAAACAGCTTGCCTTTATCCGCATGGAAGATCACGCGGACAAACCCGCAGGAAGTCTGCCGTTGGGAAATCAGAGAATGCTTGAAATTGCCCGTGCGCTGGCTGCCGAACCCCGACTGCTGCTGCTGGATGAACCTGCGTCCGGCTTGAATTCCCGTGAAAAAATCACGCTCGGTAATGTCATTTCCAAGATCAGAGATATGGGGATTACAGTAATTCTGGTCGAGCATGACATGGAACTGGTTATGGATATTTCGGATAAAGTGGTGGTGATCAACTTCGGATCACGCATTGCCGAAGGAAAACCGGCGGAGGTGCAGGCGAATGCCGATGTGATTGCCGCGTATCTGGGATGAATAACTATGGATATCAGCTGAGTACATAAAAAAAGAAACATCAGGTTTTGCAAGGCTTCCGGAAAATGAAAAAGCCAAGCTTTGTGAGATGAAAAACCGGGTTGCCACATACCGTTTTTCTTGTTAAGATACCATAGCTTGTTACATGATTCAACATTATCTCGATCAGGAACTATCATAATGGCAACATTTCGCAATTTCAAAGTGGTCCCGCAGGTCATTTTCGGGCGGGGTTCTTTCAATCAACTCGATGATATTCTTTCCAAAAAACGCAGCAATCCGAATGATCGCATGGTCTTTCTGGTGGATGATGTGTTCGAACACAGTGATTTTAAAAACCGGATTCCGCTCAGAGCCGATGATCTGCTGATTTGGGTCAATGTGAATGACGAACCCAAGACCAAGTATGTGGATGCGCTGCGAGATCAGGTCAGAAATTCCTCATCCGAATTGCCTTCAGGCATTATCGGCATCGGCGGCGGCGCTACGATGGATTTGGCAAAAGCCGTATCGCTGATGCTGACCAATCCCGGTTCTTCGGCGGACTATCAGGGCTGGGACCTGATTAAAATTCCGGCAGTGTATCATGTCGGTATTCCGACCCTTTCCGGCACCGGCGCGGAAGTTTCCCGAACTACGGTGCTGACCGGTCCTCAGAAAAAACTCGGCATTAATTCCGATTACACGGTTTTCGATCAGATTGTTCTGGATCCGGAACTGATTGCGGGTGCGCCGAATCCGCAGAGATTTTATACGGGTATGGATTGTTATATTCACTGCATCGAATCCCTGACCGGCACCTATCTCAACGCGTTCAGCAGAGCCTACGGAGAAAAATCACTGGAACTTTGCCGGGAGGTATTTCTGGGAGATCTTGCAGATGCGGATGACCGTCTGATGATGGCGTCCTATTTCGGCGGCATGAGCATTGCCTATTCACAGGTCGGCGTATGTCATGCCCTGTCTTACGGTTTGTCTTTCGTGCTGGGACTTCATCACGGTATCGGCAACTGTGTAGCATTCGATTATCTGGAAGAATTTTACCCGGATGGCGTGCGTGAATTTCGTCAGATGATGGATAAACACAGAATTTCTCTTCCCAGAAATCTGACAGCAGGACTCAGTGAATCACAACTGGAAAAAATGACAGACGTGGCATTGGTACTGGAACCGCTTTGGGAAAATGCCTTGGGCAAAGACTGGAAGAACGTCATGACCAGAGCGCGTATCCGAGAACTTTATCAGAAAATGTAAGAGGAAGCTGAACTTATGTGCGGACTTACCGGAATCGTTTCGATCAGACACAAACAGGATAGCGGCGCGGCAGCAGATATGGCTGTGCTGCGGGAAATGCTCAATGCTGTCGAGGCAAGACAATTCGATAGGATTGACGAGTTGTTGCAGCAAGTCCGCGTTTTCAAGCGGGATGAAGCCTTTTTTCAATTTTTCATCAACAAATCCTTACAGGATGATCTTGCCCGGATAAGCAACCGTCTGTCCGTGCTGATCGAGAAAGAAAGCAAAGCCTTGTCCGAGCAGATGGGGCGTCTCAATGCCAGAGAAGTCGAGGTCTTATCCTTTCATATCGAGCAGTTGAAAGACCTTACATGGTGTGTGAACACGGAGATTCTGGACAACATTGCCAAAGTCAGAGACCTGCTCTATCGTACCAAAGCATCGCCCGAAGTGGTGGGCATATTCCGGCGCCTCAATGCGGTATTGAACAGTATTGACCGGCTCGAAGTCAGAGGACGGGATTCCGCAGGCATTTCGCTGATCTTTGTTCTGGACAAAGCCGAGTTTGAGAATTTCCGTGAAACTCTGGACAAAGCCAATTTCATGGAACAGTGGAAAGAACGCTCGGAACGCGATGTCTTGCTCAATATGGGCATCGGTATTCATGCGGCAGAAAACCGGGTCAGTATATCGTTCACCTACAAAGTGGCTGCGGAAATCGGAAGCTTGGGCGACAATATCCGTTTTCTGCGCCGCCAGATCAAAAGCGATGTGATTTTGCAGGCAATCGTCAATTTCACCCATCGCAACCACACGGTGCTGTGTCATACCCGATGGGCATCGGTCGGTGCGATCAGCGAAGCCAACTGCCATCCAGTGGATAATGACGGCGGTGATGACCGTCTCGGCATGATTCATGTCTGCTTGAACGGCGATATTGATAATTATCTGGAACTCAAAGCGCAATACGAGCGTTCCGGGAAAACGATTCACAAAGAAGTTACCACAGATACCAAGATTATTCCACTTCAAGTCGAAAAATATGTCCGGGAAGGACATGACATTCTTGAAGCATTCCGCAGATCGCTCAATGATTTCGAAGGCTCTCACGCGATTGCCATGCACACCGATCTTGCACCCGGAAAGCTGTTTCTGGCACAAAGAGGCAGCGGACAGGCGATTTTTGTGGGGCTTGCCAAAGATCATTATATGGCAGCTTCTGAAGTATATGGATTTATTGAGGAAACATCACAGTATCTCAAACTGGACGGCGAGAAAACTATCGAAGGCGCAAGCGGCAAAACACAGGGGCAGATATTTGTTCTGGATCAGGAATCTTCGGGCGGCTTAAGCGGCATCCGTGCCATGTATTATGACGGGACAGCGATTCAACTGAGCGAATCTGACATCAAATATACCGAAATCACTTCCAGAGACATTGATCGCCAGAGCTATCCGCATTATTTTCTGAAAGAAATTTCCGAAGCTCCCGTATCTGTGGAAAAAACCCTGCTCAATCGCTGGAAAATCACGGATGAGAAGCCCCCCCGATATGTGGTGTCACTGGATGATAAAGTGGTTCCCGAATCTATCCGGGTCGCGTTTGCCAACAATAAAATCCGCCGGGTCTTTTTTGTGGGGCAGGGAACTGCCGGAGTTGCGGCTCAGGCATGTGCGGATATTCTGAGTCATTATCTCAATGATCCCGATGTAACCGTATGCTCCATGAAAGCATCGGAATTAAGCGGCTTCAAGCTTCATGAAAACGGCGGCATGTCGGATACGCTGGTGGTCGCGATCACCCAATCCGGTACAACGACAGACACCAATCGCGCGGTGGATATGGTGAAAGAACGCGGGGCATACACGCTTGCCATTGTCAATCGCCGGGATTCGCATATCACCTTCAAAGTACATGGCGTCATGTACACCAGCAGCGGACGCGATATCGAAATGTCGGTGGCATCCACCAAAGCCTTTTATTCTCAGATTGTTGCCGGAGCCATGCTGAGTTTGTTTCTGGCAAAATTGAAAAATCGCCGGGATGATGAATTTGTCGAAAAAGAAATCCGGCAACTGTTGGAACTTCCCGGATACATGAGAAAAATTCTGTCCATGCGGGAAGCCATCGAAACATCGGCAAAGCGCATTGCGGTTACCCGAACTTACTGGGCGGTTGTGGGCAGCGGTCCCAATAAAACTTCTTCCGATGAAATTCGGATCAAACTCAGTGAATTGTGCTATAAAACCATTTCATCGGATTATGTGGAAGACAAAAAACATATCGACTTGTCCTCGGAGCCGCTGATTCTGGTCTGTGCGGGAGGCGCTCGTCCCGCAGTGCTGAACGATATCATCAAGGATGTGGCGATATTCCGGGCGCACAAAGCATTGCCAGTGATTATTGCCGACAATGGTGAAAGACGATTTGATCCGTATTCCGAAGATGTGTTTCACGTACCGCCGGTATCCGAGCATCTTGCACCGATTGTCAATACGCTGGTCGGGCATATCTGGGGATATTACGCGGCATTGGCAATCAACGAAGGCTCACGCTTTTTGTATCAGTTCAGAGAAGATATGCAGAAAACTCTGGATGATTATGCCAAACAGGGCATGAATGTCTATGAAGTAATTCTGGAAAAAAGCTTTCGGGAAAAAATGGCGGCATTTTATTATGATTTCCGCCGGAAAACTGCCGAGAAAAAGCTGCCGGTTACGATGAACATCACCGCGTCTTCGGACCTGATGCTGCTGCTGAAATATCTTTCGGGAAGATTGCCCATGTCGGATTTTGAGTTGGATTTCGGCATTCGGGGAACTGCCAAGAATATGCTGGATACCTTATTCGAATGCTTAGGCAAATCGGTGAATGATATGGCTCGCCCGGTGGATGCAATCAAGCATCAGGCAAAAACCGTAACGGTCGGAACCAGCCGGATCAGCGAAAAAGTAGATGGCATTCTCTTCGATGTTCTGAGAGCCAACGGATTCAAAGTATCGCAGATGACTGCCAGCAATATCATTGTGCTGAGAAATCTTCAGGAAATCATTGCCGGTATTTTGGGAACCACGATCTATCGCATTGAAGGCTTGAATCTGCTGGGAGAACCTACGGATCATACCACCATCGAAGTGATCCGCCGCGAAGGCAGTTCTGCGGAAATAAGTTCCCGTGTGGAAAGAGATAATCGTCTGAAAGGCTCCAAGCGTATCATTGTCCGTCAGGGCAATGTGTATATCGGCAAGGGACGCAGAGATGACCGGAGCATCGTGTGTATTCCTCTGATTTCCGCTACTGCCGAAATCGCGAATACGATTGAACACTTGGTATTGCTGCATGTATCATTCAAAGATTTTGTGCCACTTCCGGCAAAGATCAAAGCTTTGGGCGGCAAATACGAGCATATCAAAAATATCGTGCATGAAAACAGCATCCCCTGGGATGACAAGCATCTGGAACTGATTGAAATTTCCGAGCTTTTCGGAAGATCGGCGGAAAAAGTCGGGGAATTTATCGTGTCGCGGTTGAAGTAAAATTATGTCTGAGCCGGGATTGTCGGATAACACAATCCTGAATCCCGGTTCGGATCAATAAACGGAAAAAATCATGGTAACAAATCATGGTAACCTTTCAGGATGCAAAAGAAGTAACCCGCTCGATTGTCAAAGCACTGGATCCGCTTTCCGTGATATTGTTCGGCTCGGTTGCCAGAGACGGAAAAGGAACAGATATGGATTTGCTGATTCTTACCCATGACCAAAGCGAATCATTCGGCAACTCCGATACCTTACTTCACAGATGTCTGAAAAAATATTATCATCATTTCTCGATAGATCCGCTTGTTGTTCCGATATCGAAACTGAACCAATATTATTCGGAAGGCAGCCCGTTTCTGAAAATGATCTCTGAAAACGGAAGGATGATGTATATGAAAGATGCGGTTCAGGAATGGATCAGACATGCCGGGGAAGAGCTTGATATAGCAGAATATCTGCTGAAGGGCAATTTTTTCAAAGGCGCCTGTTTTCATTCTCAGCAATCCATAGAGAAGTCTATCAAGGCAAGACTGCTTCGGAAAGGGTGGACACTTGAGAAAACCCGTAGCATCTGAAGGCTGATTGCCATTGCAAGAGACTATAAAATACGGCTTACCTTGTCGGAGGAAGAAATGATTTTTATAGACAGCATTTACAGCGGAAGATATCCTGCCGATGCGGGGCTTCTTCCGCTCGGAGAACCGACCGAATCCGATGCCGAAAAAGCAGTTAAAATCGCCAAGCGTTTGTTTAAAAATCTGAAATAGCAGGAAACTTCACAATGCTATTGAAATCAAGAGCCGAGCGAATCAGGAAGCTGCTCAGAACCCGATACCCGGATGTCAGAACCCAGTTGGATTATCGCACACCGTTTGAGCTTCTGATTGCCACGATTTTATCGGCTCAATGTACGGATAAACAGGTCAATGCAGTTACACCGGAGCTTTTCAGGCAGATGCCCGAACCGGGGGATATGGCAGATGCGCCTATCGAAGTTCTTGAAAAACTGATTCATTCCACAGGCTTTTACCATAACAAAGCCAAAAACATCAAAGCCTGTGCAAAAGCATTGCTGGAAACACACAATGGCAAAGTTCCGAATACTTTGGAAGAATTGGTCAGACTCCCCGGGGTGGGGCGTAAAACCGCGAATGTGGTTTTGGGAGCGGCGTTCGGGATTCCGGGAATTGTGGTAGATACGCATGTTGCCAGAATTTCGGGGCGTCTGGGATTTACGGAACATAGCGATCCGGCAAAGATTGAGCAAGACCTGATGCGGATCATTCCCGAAAAAGAATGGAGTGATTTCAGTCTTCATCTGGTCTATTTCGGAAGAGACATCTGTACTGCCCGAAAACCGAAATGCGAAAATTGTCCGTTGAAAACCTTATGTCCGTATTTTGAAAAAACAGAACAAAAAAATGCTTGACTTACGATTCGAACTCAGATATATATAGTCCGTTAATTCAATGCTCCCCAGTAGCTCAGTCGGCAGAGCAGGTGGCTGTTAACCACCGTGTCCGCGGTTCGAGTCCGTGCTGGGGAGCCAATTTTTTTTCTAGCCTCTTGATTCCCCTTCTATCCTTTTTAAACTTGCCGTAAAGTCGGGATGATTGTCAACTTCTATATTCTTTTTTCGGCGGAAGCGGTGATAAATAGCCGATAATCAGCATGATACATCCTACTGCCAAAAACGATACGATTCTGCCGATCGTGCCGGTCCCGTCCAAATCCTTGATGAACAGTTTGACGACCACGATGCCCAAAATCCATGCGCCTACTATCCAGACTTCGCGTTTTGCCTTGCGTGCTGCCCAGACCATCGTGCCGAAAGCGATCAGCGTCCACAGAATCGAAACAGAGGCTTGAAATACCGCGGAGTTGAGCATCGCATATTCGGAAAACGGCACATCTCCCCAGAAATGAACCGTTCGAGCAATCATCATGGTCAGATGTGTGAATATGAGAAGCACGGTCCCATAAGTAAAAACACGGTTTTTCCGCAACTGCCATATCCACCGGCTCATCACTATCCATTCAAATATCTGAGCAATCTCCAATGGGTTGAGTATCGGAAAATACGTCATGGGCCCCGGATCGCCTTGTTTGAAGCCGGCTCTTATTCCCCATAACAGCAGCCAGAACCAGATTGCCATTATGCCTTTGTCAAGCTCGTCGCTTAAATTTGCACCAAGTGTCCATCGGATCTTTTTGCCTTTTTTAATCAC
>CAZMDM010000339.1:0-10919 GCA_964564775.1 uncultured Desulfonema sp.
GAGGACTTCATAGGATCAAGTGTGAACGCTGCAAGCAGGGATACCAATACCGCAAAGGTTACTGTAATGCAGAACTGAAAGAAAAATCTTCCCCCAAAGCCTTTCATGTATGCCACCGGCACACACACCGCGACAATCGAAAACGTGGTTGCCAATACCGCAAGCCCGATTTCGCTGGTTCCATCACGCGCAGCCTGAAAATGATCTTTGCCCATTTCCAGATGGCGCACGATATTTTCACGAACCACAATCGCATCGTCAATGAGCATACCGATAGCCAACGACAATGCCATCAGGGTCATGACATTCAGGGTCATGTTCATCGAACCCATAATGACAAATGAGGAAATGACGGAAATCGGAAGCGTCAGACCTGTAATGACGGTGGATCGCCATGAATTTAAAAATAAAAACACGATTAGAATGGTCAGAATACCACCTTCGATCATGGTTTTCTGAACATCGTGAACCGAATCCCGGATCATCACAGAGCCGTCGCGCACCATGTCAATCGTGGTTCCGGCAGGCAGTTCTTTCTGAATTTCCGCGATATTTTTCTTCACCAAATCCACAACGCCAACAGTATTTGCTCCGGATTGTTTGAGAATATTCAAGCCCACAGCCGGAACGCCATTAACCAGAGCTAAAGATCGCTGTTCTTCGATGCCGTCTTTCACATCCGCAACTTCGGACAGTTTGATCGGGCGTCCGTTGCTCTCGCCGATGACCATGGTTTTAAATTCCTCAACCATATCCGGTTTGCCGGATATTCGGAGCGGATATTCGGAATTGCCGCGTTTGAGCCTTCCGAGCGGCGTATTTACGTTCTCGGACTGCAAGCCCGCGACTACCTGATCCACGCCCATTCCCAACGCTTCGAGCTTGGACGGATCCACGTTGACATTGACCTCGCGTTTGGACAAGCCCACCAAATCCACTTTGCCCACGCCGGAAATGCTTTCGAGTCTGCGCTTGACCTTCTTTTCCACCAGTATGGATAAGTCTTTGGGACTCAGTTTGTCGGAACGCACGCCCAGAGAAATAATCGGCTCTGCGGAAAAATCCAGTTTCTGAATGATCGGTTCCTCAATGGCTTTGGGAAGATCACCCCGGATCGCACTAATTTTGGAGCGCACCTCCTGAGATGCCTCGTTCACCCGGATTTCCAGACGGAACTCGACCACCACCGTTGATACGCTTTCCCGCGAATACGACATGACGTGCTTGACGCCGGAAATCGGGTTCACGGCTTCTTCGATGCGCTTGGTAACTTCGCGCTCCACCGTTTCCGGCGATGCGCCTTCATATTTGGTAACAATCGAAACCACCGGAATTTCGACATCGGGCCACATATCCACAGCAAGACGCCGATATGAAAATATGCCCAGCGTTACCAGCGATAACATCAGCACGGTCGCAAACACCGGGCGTTTGATGGAAAGATCGGATAAAAACATGGTTGGTTATTTGCCCCCGTTGATTTTCACTTTGTCGCCGTCTTTGATATTGAATCCGCCTCGGCAGATCACCGATTCCCCTTCGGAGATTCCCGAACTCACTTCGACCATTTCTCCGCTCGTCATGCCGACAGTTACCTCCCGGCGTTTGGCAATGCTGTTTTCGACCACGAACAACTCGCCTTTCTTCGTATTCACATCCAACGTGGAAAGCGCGTTCCGGGGAACTTTCAGCACATTTTTGCGCTGTCCGATCACAATATGTCCTTCGATGAACAATCCGCCTTTCAATACTTCGGGATCATTGGCAACTTCCGCAACTACCTTGACCGAGCGGTCGATTTCATTGACCGAAGGATTGATATATTTGACTGTTCCGCTAAAGCTCTGTCCGGGAAACGCATCGGTCTTGAATCGCAGTTCCAAACCGGGTTTCAGAAATCTCAGATATTTGGACGGAACCGTAACCGTCAGATCAAGGATACGGTTATCCACGATCTTGAACAACGGTTTATCCGTTGCCAGATCGCCCATGCTGATCATGCGCTCGGACAAAATCCCGTCTATCGGAGAATAAATCATGTTTTTGGAAAAGCGCACTTTTGCCTGATCGAACTCATGCTGCGCTGCATTCAACTGCGCCTGTGCTGCAGACCGGCGGGCAATCGCAGCCTCGTTTGCGGTTTCAGCTTCGTCAACACTCTGCTGAGTGGTCAGCCCTGATTCCTTGAGCCTGATCATCCGTTTATATTCCCGATCCGCACGCTGCGCCGCGACTTTTGCTTCCAGCAGATTGGCTTTTGCCATCTCGACTGCGGATTTCGCTTTATTGAGCAGCGCTTCCGGCTCACGGATATCCAGACTTGCCAGTTTGTCGCCTTTTTTCACATGTACCCACTCGGTGACAAAAACCTCTTTGACAATGCCAGGATATTCGGCTTTGACCTCCACATGAAATTTGGGAACCAGCGTTCCGACCACATCAACAGTTTCGGAAATGTCGGAAGGCTTGACAATCACGGTTTCGACCGCTGTCGGTGCGCGCTCGGCAGAAACCGGTTTATTTTCCTCTGCCTGAATCGGATGGGGTTTCATCAGAGCGACTATGGCAGTCATAGCCGACAATACTATGAAAAGAATGAGCTTCCTGTTACACATATCTTACCTCTGGGTTTGAAAAATGATGACAAACATATTTTTCTATCACCTGATTTCTATTGACGCGAAAGTTCTGCGGATTCCCTTTTTGTACGTTACCTGCGGATATCCGAATATGACAAACAATCCTTCCTGACTTGCATACCGAATTCCGTGCGCTTCTCTGAATTGCTTTGCCCGCTTGCCTTTCTGAATCAACGGGTGAACGCCGCCGAGCATACAGGTTCCCAAGCCCAGTGTTTCGCCTGCGATCATCGAGTAAGTTGCTGCAATAATCGGATCCGCAGGATCACAATAAGGCGATCCGTAAAAATACATTGCCAAAGGCGCATCATAATTGACAAGATTGACTCCGGCACGCATATTTTCCGTGTAAACCCGAAACAACGGCTTGACAAAGCCTCTGAACAATTCATCATTGGTTTTGCCCCAGAACGGTCGCATCAAGGATAAAAACCAGTCCGATACAAACCATTTCATGCCTTCCAGATACGAGCAAAAATCCTCGGCAAATGCTCGTACTTTCTCTTTGCTGCTCAATACCAGAACGTTCACATCAGAAGGCGGCAGCCCCATCGGTGCGGTCTGAGCGGCGTAAAGTATTTTTTCGATCAGATCGTTGCCAATCGGGATATCTTCGAATTCCCGGATACTTCGCCTGCGCTGTAACAGTGCCAGCAATGCGTCATAAGATGCTGCTTTTTCTTTATCCGGCAGATCGAACAGATCATCGGGCGACAATGTCCGTCCGTGAATTTCTATGGCGCCCGAAGGACAGATTGCCATACAATGTCCGCAACCAATGCATCCAAAGGCGGGAGCATTGCTAATGCTGGCTTTCCGGTCTTCGATTTTCAGACTGAAATCCTTGCAGACCGATACACACAATCCGCATCCAGTGCATTTTTCCCGATTGATCTTTATCTCTGCTGTTACGTCGGTTCTCGATGTCGGAATTGCCATATATATTTCCTCCTGTTTCACACGTTATCGTCTTTGCTTACGATCAGGCTTCTGACCATCCGGGCAATAGCTTTTTCCAGTCTCTGCCATGCCTCATCGGTTCCGAGATGCAAGCCGAGGAGCGATATGTTTTTCCGCGAGCAAACAATCAGACCGTCAACGGCACAGGCAACCACCGCAGTCATGGCTTCCACATCCGGTCCCAACTCATCGGCAGGCATAAACAATTCGAAAAATCGGTTGATGGTATTTTCCCGGATCACATCCAATTCAATAGTGAATTCATTGCGCTCGATTAGCTCCCATACCATAATTTCCTGTGTGACCGGTCGTTTGCGTATCGCCCGTATATAATTGATCGCCATCTGCGCCGCCCGTTCCGCTATGGGAAGTCTGACAAAAGCTTCCAAGTCGCCGCCAGCAAGCTCTTTCACAGATGGCCAGAAACTCTCATGTCCTCCGAATGCCGAGATCAGTCCTTTCAAGCCTCCGAAATAGCGGTAAATTAGAGCTTTATCCACGCCTGCTTCACGGGCTACGGCATTGACGCCCAAGGCTCTGAATCCTTCGCGGGCGAGCAGGGTTCCGACAGCTTCAATCAGACGGGTTCGGGTAGCTTCCCGGTTTCGGATCGGAGATTCAGAAGATTTGTTTTGCGACTTTTTCATTCGGCAATAGACTCACTTTATGGTGATAATCTGATTTGATCCTGAATATCACTATTCGGTGACATAAGTCAAGCGGTTTTTTATAGTTTGATATATCGCGACTTTCCGACTATCTTCTTATACTTCCGGTGCTGTCAATCGTGAAAGTATAGTAATCGTATCTGTCCAGATAAAAATCTGTCGAAGTATCGGTAGGTTCTGTCTGATTATCTTCATGGATGGTGATATAATACCGCCCTTCGGGATAATCTGTAAATTCTTTGCAGACATGCCGTAACTCATACACTTCTTCCAGATGGAATTCGCCGACAACCGCATTGTCCGACATCCGATGAAGTTTTACTTGATATTCCTGATTATCGAGATTGCAGATACTGATACTTCTTTTATCATCGTCATCTCCACCGCATCCGATGACAGAACCCGACAATCCTGCCAGCATCATCCCCAACATCAGCACTCTGATTATATTTTTCATACAACTCTTCTCCTTTTTGTTTTCGAAACAGACCCAATCGCTCCGATTCTGACGGACAAATATTTATCACCGAAAGGAGACTGTGTCTATGACAATTATGTATAAAATTGTATCAGAATGTAACAAAAAGATTTTCAAAGAAAAAAAGAATGATATCCCTCTTCGGTGATAAATATAAGGAGTCGTTGCAGAGTTAAGCTGTGTTTAACCTAAGCAGATCGGCAGAACAAAAGAAAAATCTTCCTCCGATCCGATGTTTTTTTCGATTCACTTTTAAAAGCAATTATGGTATCAATGGGTTATTTCAGACATGACGATGACCGACATGAAAGGATAATTCACTTTGGAAATAGCGGTATTATTGAAACAGGTTCCGGCAACGGAATCGTATATCGGAATTGCCGATGACAAACTATCGGTCAAGACCGACACGGTGAAATGGATTATCAGCCCTTATGATGAATTTGCCGTTGAGGAGGCAATCCGAATCAAAGAAAAGCAAGGCGGCAATATAACGATCCTATCTGCCGGAAATGATAAAGCGGCGGATGCGATTCGCACAGCATTGGCAATGGGTGCGGACAAAGGAATTCTGATCAGCGATCCGGCAATTGCATCTTGTGACGGACTCGGAATTGCCAAAATTCTGGCTGCTGTGCTGAAAACCGCAAAATATGACCTGATTATCGCAGGACAGCGTGCGGTAGATGATGACAATTATCTGGTCGGCACCGCAGTTGCCGAGCTTTTGAATATTCCGAGCATTTCTTTTGTGGTGAAACAGGAAATCGCTGACGGAAAAATCAGATGTGAGCGTACGGTGGAAGGCGGCAAAGTTACGGTGGAAGCGCCTCTTCCGGTTCTGTTCACCACACAGCGCGGCTTGAACGAACCCCGGTATCCCTCCATGCAGGGCATTATGAAGGCAAAGAAAAAGCCGCTGGAAAAGAAAAGCCTCAAAGACATCGGGATTGATGCTCCGAAATCATTGACCAGAATCATTTCTCTGAATGATCCGCCTCAGAGAAAAGCGGGAAAAATAATTGACGGCGATACGGTTCAGGCAAAGGCTGCCGCATTGGTCAAAGCCCTGCGTGAAGAAGCCAAAGTGATATAAGAGGAGAATTGCCATGACAGTACTTGCCATTACAGAATATTCCGATGGTTCATTTCGAAAAGTCAGTTATGAGGTTGTCAGCCAAGCCCGGAAAATTGCCGATACGCTGGGAACCGATGCTGCCGCAGTGGTGCTGGGATCGAAAATAGCTGATATTTCCAAATCGCTCGCGGATTACGGCGCGGATAAGATTGTTGCTGCCGATGATCCGGCACTTGCAGAATATACGATTGATGCGTACAGCAATGTGATCGCGGATCTGATTGCCAAAATTTCCCCGAAAATCATTCTGATGGGCGCATCCACCCGAGGCAAAGAATTGTCCGCAAGACTTGCGGCTCGTCTGAATGCGGCTGTGGCAATGGATTGCATTGCGCTGCGTTGCGAATCAGAGAATCTGATTGCCACCCGCCCCATGTATGGCGGAAAAGTGTATGCGGAAGTGATGCTGGAAGGAAGCCTGAAAATTCTGGCTCTTCGCCCCAATGCCTTCGGAATTTCGAAAAACTCCAAAGCCGGGGATATCGAATCTGTTGCAGTGAATATCGGCACCACAACTATCAAGGTTGTAGATAAAAAACTGGATACCGGCAAAACGGAACTGACCGAAGCCGATGTGATCGTATCCGGCGGCGGCGGCATGGGCGGCGCGGATTATTCCAAACTCGAAGAATTGGCGGGATTGCTGGGCGGCGCAGTCGGTGCATCCCGCTTTGCCGTAGATCAGGGATGGAGACCGCATTCGGATCAGGTGGGACAGACCGGCAAAACGGTTTCTCCGAATCTCTATATTGCTTGCGGAATTTCCGGTGCAATTCAGCATCTTGCAGGCATGTCTTCGTCAAAAGTAATTGTTGCGATCAATAAAGACCCGGATGCAGCGATTTTCTCGAAAGCAGATTACGGCATTGTCGGCGATTTGTTCGAGGTGATTCCCGCGATTACGCAGGAAGTCCGAAAAATCAAAGGCTGATTTTATCAATAGTGTGTAATTCATGACCGTGAAATATGGTCGTGAATTGCACGTTTCACGCAAAAACACTTCCCACCGGAAAAAGCTTGCCGATAAAAACAGGATGCGGTATGGATGTGAAATCCGATATGTAAATTCTGATGATAAGGCAGACCCGACACCCATGAGTGAAGACATCTCCAAACTTTCGATTGACAAATCCAAGATGGGCATCAGACCGCAGCGCAGCAGAAAGACATGGCTGTTTCTTATCCTGCTGATAGTGGCGGGCTTGGCATTTTTATATCACAAAGGAATGCTGACGCCTGCTGTTCCGGTTACAGCCGCAAACGTATCTCTGGTGTATCCGTCTCAGAGCTTATCCTTGCTCAATGCAAGCGGCTATGTGGTAGCACAAAGAAAGGCATCTGTGGCTTCCAAAACAACAGGACGGCTGATTGATCTGATGGTGGAAGAAGGCAGCAAAGTTGTCAAAGGTCAGATCATTGCCAAGCTCGAAGATGAGGACTTGGCGGCTGCCAAAGCACAAGCTGAGGCGAATCTGAAAACTGCGGAAGCCAATCTTCGGGTGGCAAAGGTTGATCTTCAGGACGCGGAACTGAATTTCAGCCGGAACAAACGTCTGATCAGCAGCAGCAGCATCGCACAATTTCAATATGACGAGGCGGAAATCCGATATCGGAGAGCCAAAGCCTCTGTGGACGCGGCAGAAGCTGCGGTCAAAGCTCAGATTGCTGCGATCCGATCCGCCGAAGTCGCTCTGGATTACACCTTTATCAAAGCCCCGTTTGATGCGGTGGTGCTGACCAAGAACGCGGATATCGGCGATATTGTAACCCCCATCGGCGCGGCATCCGAGGCAAAAGCCGCAGTGGTTACGATTGCGGATACGGATTCGTTTCAGGTGGAAGCAGATGTTTCCGAAACCAATATCAGCATGGTAAAGCTTGCTCAGCCCTGTGAAATCATATTGGATGCGATTCCCGGAGTCCGCATGAAAGGCAAAGTCCACATGATCGTGCCGACCGTAGATCGCAGCAAAGCCTCGATCATGGTCAAAGTGGCATTTGCCGAAAAAGATTCGCGCATGTTTCCCAACATGAGCGCCAAAGTATCGTTTTTATCCAGAGAACTGATCGAAGCCGAACAAAAGCCCCGTGTGGCAGTGAGCAATGCCGCAATTGTCGGAAACGGAGAGCAGAAAACCGTGTTTCTGATTCAGAACGGAATTGCAAAGAAGAAAGCTGTTCGTACCGGCGAGACAATGGGGGATATGATCGAAATCACAGACGGACTCAAAGCGGGCGATAAAGTGGTGAGCAAGCCGAATCAGAGCGTGAAAGACGGCGTAAAAATCCGCATCGAAGAAAAGTAAACAGGAAAGGAGCATCATGAATCATCGCAAGTATTCCGAATATCTGTCTCCCACTGCCATATTGGACAGCGAGCATCCCGACATCATCCGCTACGCAAAAGATGCGGTCGGTGATGAGAAAAACCCTGTCAATCAGGCAGTTAAATTGTATTATGCGGTTCGTGATCCGATCTGGTATGATCCGTACAGCCCGTTTTATCGCCCTGAGCATTATCAGGCAAGCGCGGTATTGAAACACAAACGCGGATTCTGCATCAATAAAGCCGGGCTGCTGTGCGCTTTGGGACGAGTCTGCGGTATTCCGTCGAGAATCGGATTTGTTACAGTCAGAAATCATCTGGCAACCCGGCAACTGATCGAGCATATCGGATCGGATTTGTTTGTATATCATGGATATACCGAGTTTTATCTCGAAGGAAAATGGGTCAAAGCAACACCCGCGTTCAATGCTGAATTATGCAGACGGCATGATGTGCCACCGCTCGAATTTGACGGTTATCAGGACTCGGTGTTTCAGGCTTACAACTCTCGAAATCACAGATTTATGGAATATGTGGAGCATTTCGGAGAATTTGCGGATATTCCAGTGGATCAGATTGTATCCGCATGGAAAGCAGTGTACGGAGAAGATCGGGTCAATATGTGGATTGAAAATTTTGAGAAATCTGGTCGGAAATCCGTCAGAAACTTCTACAAGGAAGACGTGATAAAGGATTGAACAATGGAACTGCTTCTGGCATGTTTTTTAGCATGGCTGATTGCCAACCTGATCTTCGGCGGCAAAAAAGCGGGACCGCCCAAACCCCCTGCTGCAGGTCCGCCGCCCGCAGGGGGTCCTCCGAAACCTCCGGGGCCGCCGCCTGCGGGAGGAGCGCCGCCTCCGCCAAAATGATATGGGAGATAAGCTCCGGGGGATTATGGCGCTTTGACCACATGACCGGAACGGATACATGCAGTGCAGACCATGATTTTTCTGACCTGTCCGTTGCGAACCGCACGCACTCTCTGAAGATTGGGATTAAAACGGCGGTTGTTGACATTATGGGCATGGCTGACATGACAGCCTGCCAGCGGGCGTTTGCCGCAGATTTCACACATTTTGGACATATTTATTGCTCCTTGTTCTGAATATATCAAACTCTCTATTATAGCTCTGTTTTTCTGATTTCGTCAAGTAAAACTTCCACAAGCCGGTCTTCGGGAACTTTCCGCACCACTTTCCCCTTTTTGAACAAAATGCCCAGTCCATCGCCGCCTGCAATACCGATATCTGCTTCTCTTGCCTCTCCGGGACCATTCACCACACAGCCCATGATTGCAACTTTGATCGGCAAAGTGCTGGTCAGCAAGGCTTTTTCCACTTGTTCCGCAATTTTGAACAGATTGATCCGGCATCGTCCGCAGGTCGGACAGGAAATGATTTCGGGACCCCGGTGGCGGATTCCCAATGCTCTGAGAATTTCATAGCCGACCCGGATTTCCTCCATCGGATCACGGGTTAAAGATACCCGAATCGTATCGCCGATGCCTTGAGATAAAATCATGCCGATGCCGATGGCGGATTTGGTGATTCCCGAATACAATCCGCCGGCTTCGGTAATGCCGACATGAAGCGGATAATCGCACTTTGATGACAACACGCGATAAGCCTCGACAGTTCGGGAAACATCCGAGGCTTTGATGGAGATTTTGATCTGATCGAAGTTGAAGGATTCGAGCAGATGCACATGACGCAGCGCACTTTCCACCATAGCTTCGGGCGTAAAGCCGCTGTATTTTTCCAAAATATCTTTTTCCAGCGAGCCGGAATTGACGCCGATGCGAATGGGAATATTCAAATCTTTGGCGCAATCTACCAATGCTCTGACATTCTTTTGGCTTCCGATATTGCCCGGATTGAATCGCAGTCCGTCCGCGCCGGCTTTGGCAGAGGCAATGGCAAGTTTGTAATCGAAATGAATATCGGCAACCAGAGGAATCGAAATCTGTGATTTTATCCGAGAGATTGCTGAAGCGGCTTCTTCATCCGGCACCGCGACACGGATGATTTCACAGCCTGCGCTTTCCAATGCTCTGATCTGTGCCACCGTAGCAGAAACATCCTGCGTCATGGTATTACACATGGACTGAACCGCAATGGGCGCATGTCCGCCGATTCTTAGATTGCCGATGCGAATTTCTTTGGTGTGTTTTCGGATAATAATTAAAGACATAGTATTTTCACAGTTTTAGTTATAAACAAACCTGATTTCCAGATGACAACCGATTGCTTCCGCATACCTTCTCAGAACGGACAATGAAGGCAGACGATTATTCTTTATCAAAGACAATTCAAGCTTTTCCACCTTTTCAGGTCTGATCCCCATTCGTTCCGCAACCTGAGAATGACTCAACCCGGATCGCTGACGGGCAGCGAGTATCGTGCGTAACAGTTCGAATTCAGGTGCGGATGTCTCGTATTCCGCTCTGACTTTGGGATTACTCAGAGCTGCTGATTTCAATTCATCATGCGTCACGGTCTGATACCTCTTTCATGCGCCTTCTGGCTATTTCGATTTCTTTTTTCGGGGTTTTCTGAGATTTTTTGATAACCAATACTTCGGACAGTTTTTGAAAAACAAGCCTGTTATGCAAGATAACCTATTGAAAATACATGATCCGGCGATTTAAAATGCAAAACACAAAAATAGCATATAAACAATATGTTATGAAAAAGTGTCCGAACCATTG
>CAZMDM010000340.1:0-5079 GCA_964564775.1 uncultured Desulfonema sp.
AGACTTTGCTTCTGATTTTGCCGTTGACCTGAAGCACGATCAGCACTTCATCCTGAGTCAGCCCGGATTCTTTGTACGAGGGCCACGAAGCCAGCAGAACGCTCTCCGAATGCCCCAAAGCCTGCCACAATTCTTCGGCAAAATGCGGAACCATCGGGGACAATAAAAGAGTTGCGGATTCCAGCGCGAATTTCATCACCGAAGCAGCTTCCGGCGTTTTTTCCGTAATGCCGTACATGGCATTGACCAATTCCATAACCGCACTGATCGCGGTGTTGAAATGAAAGCGATCTTCAATATCATTGCCCACTTTTCGGATGGTCTGATGCGTCTTTTTGTACAACGAACGGATTGCATCGTCCTGCAATTGATCCGGCTCTCCGCTAAATGCCGAAATATTTTGAATCGCGCTCATCCAATCCGATGCCAATCGCCAAACCCGGTTCAGAAATCGGTATCCGCCCTCAACGCCCTGCTCGCTCCATTCCAAATCTTTTTCCGGCGGAGAGGCAAACAGACAGAACAATCGGGTCGTATCCGCGCCGTATCGCTCCAGCAGCGTATTGGGATCAATCACATTGCGCTTGGATTTGGACATCTTTTCGACCCGACCCACAATTGCCGCTTTGCCGCAGAGCTTGCAGCTTCGGGCTTCGCCGTCAATTGCCACATCATCGGGAAACAAATATCCGTGTTCCGGGCATTTTACGGTTTCTTTGCAGACCATGCCCTGAGTGAGCAGCCGGGTGAACGGTTCTTTGAATTTGGTCAATCCCATATCATACAAAACTCTGGTGTAATATCGGGAGTATAGCAGATGCAAAATCGCATGTTCCACGCCGCCGATGTACTGATCCACCGGCATCCAGTAATCCACTGCCTTGGTGTCAAACATGCCTTTGTCATACTTGGGGCTACAATATCGCTCGAAATACCAGGACGATTCGACAAAGGTATCCATCGTATCGGTTTCCCGGCGGGCATCGCTTGCGCCGCATTTGGGACAGGTGGTTTTGGCAAAATATTCCAAACCCGGCAGGGGGCATCGTCCGTCTTCCAAAAGATTCGCATCTTCCGGCAGAATGATCGGCAGATCGGATTCCGGCGCAGGCACAATGCCGCAGGTTTTGCAGTGGATCATGGGAATCGGCGCGCCCCAGTAACGCTGGCGGGAAATGCCCCAGTCGCGCAAACGAAAACTGACGGTTTGCTTGCCAAGATTATTTTGCTCCAGATATTCGGCAATTTTTTCCATAGCTTCTTTATTCGGCAGTCCGTCAAACTGACCCGAATTGACCATCACACCTTCGCCCGGATACGCCTCGGTCATGGTGGCGGAATCGAGCGGTTCATCGCTTTTCTGAACCACCACGATAATCTCAAGTCCGTATTTTTTTGCAAAATCAAAATCCCGCTGATCATGCGCGGGAACAGACATGACCGCGCCGGTTCCGTATTCCATGAGCGCGAAATTTGCCGTAAAAATCGGCATTCTGCGTTGGGTCATGGGATTGATACAGTACGATCCGGTGAACACGCCTTCTTTTTCATAATTTTCAAGCGCTTTGACAGAACGATCTTGCAATGCCATGCGCTCTGTGAACTCTGCCACTGCCCTTTCCTGAGACGTGCCTTTGGATAATTCCAACACAAGCGGATGCTCCGGCGCAAGGCACATGAAGGTCGCGCCGAACACGGTATCATGCCGGGTGGTGAATACCGTGATGACTTTATCCGAGTTTTCGACAGGAAAGCGGATTTCCGCACCAAAACTTTTGCCGATCCAATTTCGCTGCATAGTGGTTACTTTTTCGGGCCACCCGGGCAACTAATCGCAAGCCACCAGCAACTCTTCGGCATAATCCGTGATTTTCAAAAACCACTGAGACAGCTTTTTCTGACGCACCTGCTCCCCGCACCGCCAGCACAAGCCCGCCTCAACCTGCTCGTTTGCCAAGACGGTCTGACACGGCTCGCACCAGTTCACAAACGATTCTTTGCGATATGCCATGCCTTTTTCGTACATTTTCAGAAACAGCCATTGTTCCCAGCGATAATATTCGGGCTTGCAGGTGGCAATTTCCCTGTCCCAGTCATAAGAAAAGCCCATCTGCTTCAACTGATGTTTCATGTAATCAATGTTGGCGTAAGTCCACTTGGCAGGATGGGTTTTGTTGGCAATTGCCGCATTTTCCGCAGGCATTCCGAAAGCATCCCAGCCCATCGGATGCAGCACGTTAAACCCCTTCATGCGCTTGTATCTTGCCACCACATCGCCGATGGTGTAATTGCGGACATGCCCGATATGGATCTTGCCGGAAGGATAGGGAAACATTTCCAGAAGATAATATTTTTCCTTGCCCGGGTCTTCGCTGACTTTGAACAGCCCGGTCTTGTTCCAATACGCCTGCCATTTCGATTCAATGGCTTTGGGATCATATTTTTCGTCCATAAGTTACCTGACTTTATAAAAGATAAGATTGTTCAAGAAAAAGAATGGTTCAGAAATACCCCAAGTGGCTTGAAAAGGCAAGGGATTATAGAGTTGGGGGCGGATCAGGAGTTAGTCAGTACATAGCCCTGATTAGCCAGCAGTTTGAAAATTCGCTTGCCCATCGCCTGCAATTTTAGGTAAAATAAAAGGCTGAATTTGATTCAATTACGAATTACGCCACTTTTTCCAAGAATCACGGAAGTAAATCCGCCACTGCGACTGATGCTTCGGGATTGAAAAGAGGAGATACTGTATCTTCGGCATGAAAAACTTCCTGTATCCGGTAAGATTCCTTCACCGGTTTGCGATATACCTCAAGACAGCGATCTTTCAGATTCAGAATCCAATATTCAGGGATTTTACAGCCCGCATACAGTTTTTTCTTGTGTTTCCGATCCAGAATCAGCGTGGAATCGGATACTTCGACAATCAGCAAAGCGGTTTCGGGGTGTCTGTCGCGGTAATCTCTCGGTTTTCCCGATACTACCGCAATGTCCGGTTCAGGCTCGGAATCCGCCATAAGGGCGATAGGCAGTTGAACACGGACATCACAGTCTTGCAGGCAAACGGAACGCAAAGCTTCCTCAATCAGTCGTATCGTAGTGGCATGAAAACTCGTCTGTGGCGACATCTGAATAATATTCCCCCGGATCAGTTCAAGCCGCTCTTCGGGATGAAAAATCCCTTTGGCAGCCATTTTCGCAAAGTCCTGTCTTGTCCATCGGTAAAACTGAAATCCCTGAGATAACATAATATCCTCCCATCAATATCGCCGGATATCCTTCCATAATGCGCTGCGATATGTCCGCAAATTTATCATGCTTTCGGTTTTTACCGCAACAAAAAAGCGGTTGACAGATAAGCGGCAAGGTGTGTAAAACTTTATCAGCTCACCTTACGCAGTAATTTTCAAAGGCTCTGATTTTCCGCAGATCCGCGGATTCTCTGTCTGCTCTTTCCGCTCTGAGGACAGATACGCATTTCAAGCCGTTTGTACACAGACAGATCAAATTACTGCGTAAGGTGAATTATTAAATTTTTTTCAACTGCGTAAGGTGAGTGTATAACTTTCTCAAAAACCTCCCGGTATGCGACACCTCGATCTGTGCAATCTCCTCCGGCGTACCGGTCGCAATAATCTCTCCGCCCGCATCCCCGCCTTCGGGACCCAGATCAATGATATAATCCGCGCATTTGATCACATCCATATTATGCTCAATCACAATCACGGTATTGCCCATGTCGGTCAGGCGGTTTAAAACTTCCAGCAGCTTGCGGATATCGTCCAGATGCAGCCCGGTGGTCGGTTCATCTAAGATATACACGGTTTTTCCGGTGGCTCGTTTGCTCAGTTCTCTGGCAAGCTTGACCCGCTGAGCCTCTCCGCCGGATAAGGTGGTCGCAGGCTGTCCGATTCTGATATATCCGAGTCCCACATCTGCCAAAGTCTGAAGCTTATCCCGGATCACGCCGATATG
This sequence comes from uncultured Desulfonema sp., assembly GCA_964564775.1. Taxonomy (GTDB): domain Bacteria; phylum Desulfobacterota; class Desulfobacteria; order Desulfobacterales; family DYRC01; genus DYRC01. The sequence continues at coordinate 3,973 of CAZMDM010000340.1, forward strand.
CTCGAAAAATTCGATCCCCTGAAGCACGGTCATATCCAGCACTTCCGCGATATTTTTGCCTTTGTAATGAATATCGAGGCTTTCACGGTTATATCGCTTGCCGCGACATACATCGCAGCTCACATACACATCTGGCAGAAAGTGCATTTCGATTTTGATGATACCGTCTCCCTGACAGGCTTCGCATCTGCCGCCTTTGACATTGAAACTGAAGCGTCCGGGCTTGTAGCCTCTCAATCGCGCTTCGGGCGTTTTGGAAAATAAATCGCGGATATGCGTGAACACGCCCGTATAAGTAACCGGATTGGAACGCGGGGTTCTGCCGATGGGCGACTGGTCAATGTGAATCACCTTGTCCGTATGCTCGACACCCGAAATCTGATCGTGTTTTCCTGCCCGAATTTTGGAGCGATACAGATGCCGCATCAGAATCGGATACAGAGTTTCGATAATCAGCGTGGATTTGCCTGAACCCGACACTCCTGTAACACAGATAAAACAGCCCAGAGGAAATTCGACGTCAATGTGTCTGAGATTGTTTTCAGATGCGCCGTTGAGAATCAGCTTTTTGTCGCTGACACGCCGAATCTTGGGAATTTCGATCTGCTTTCTGCCGGAAAGATACTGACCGGTCAGAGAATTTTCCGCATTCAGGAGTTCCTGCGCGGTTCCTGAAAACACCACTTCCCCGCCGTGAAGACCCGCACCGGGTCCCATATCCACGACAATATCTGCGGAGCGGATGGTTTCTTCGTCATGCTCCACCACCAACACCGTATTGCCCAGATCGCGCATCTGAAGCAGGGTTGTCAGCAATCGCTGGTTATCGCGCTGATGAAGACCGATGCTCGGTTCATCCAAGACATACAGCACACCGGTCAGTTTGGATCCGATCTGCGTGGCAAGACGGATGCGCTGACTTTCTCCGCCGGAAAGCGTGTTGGCAGAACGATCAAGGCTTAAATATGATAAGCCTACGTTGTCCAGAAAGCTCAGTCTTTCGATGATTTCTTTCAGGATTTTCTGAGCAATAATGCCCTGCTTGCCTTCGAGTTTCAGATGCCTGAAAAATACCAATGCCTGTGCCACGGAAAATGCCGTAAGCTC
>CAZMDM010000341.1:0-5702 GCA_964564775.1 uncultured Desulfonema sp.
GAGATGATCATGCCCGGCGATAACATCACCATTACCGCGGAACTGATCACCCCCATCGCTATGGAGAAAGAACTGCGCTTCGCGATCCGTGAAGGTGGCAGAACCGTCGGTGCAGGTGTTGTCAGCGAAATTATCGCTTAATATCATAAAGGAGTTTTCCTGTGAGAGTGCTGATTACCCTTGCATGTACTGAATGCAAGCGACGAAATTATACGAGTACCAAAAACAAACGAACAACACCGGATAAGCTGGAACTTAAAAAGTATTGTCGGTTTTGCAGAAAGCATACACCGCATAAAGAAGGCAAATAGTTTATCCGTTTAACCCGCAGGTCAGTAGCTCTAACGGTAGAGCGTCGGACTCCAAATCCGAGTGCTGGGGGTTCGAATCCCTCCTGACCTGCCAATCAATATTGACGGTATCGCTCAGAGAGAAAAGCTCAGAGAGATGAACAGATTTATCTGTGTCCTTTGAGCTTTCGATATTTTAGGAGCAAGATGGGACGCTTATTACGAAAAAAAAGCCCTATAAAGAAGAGAAAATCCGATGAAGAGACATCCTCTTCTTCTGCGATTTCCGACAATGCTGCTGCCGAATCGCAGATGAGTTCTTCTGTTTCTTCCTCCGATGAGAGCCGGAAAAAACAGACAGTGCCGAGCAAAAAGCCTCTGAGCATTATAAAACCCGCGCCCGTGACTCAGAGCAATACCTTTGTGAATAAAAGCCTTCAGTTTTTAAGAGAAGTGAAGGCGGAACTCAGAAAAGTAGCCTGGCCTTCGCGCACTCAGACAATGGGATCAACAGTGGTGGTTATTCTTATCGTGATGATTATTTCCATATTTCTGGGTGTTGTGGATATTGCTCTGTCGAGTTTGGTTCATGCGGTTTTGGGATAAGGGGAGCTACGGTGGCGCTGAAATGGTACATTCTTCAGGTATATTCGGGCTTTGAAAACAGAGTCAGAAAGGCTTTGGAAGAACGGGTTGCCTCTTCCCCGCAACGCAGCAAGTTTGCCGAAATTGTTGTGCCGACCGAGCAGGTTGTCGAGTTGGTCAAAGGGAAGCGCAAAACATCTTCCCGCAAATTCTATCCCGGATATATTCTGATCCGTATGGACTTGGACAATGATACATGGCATCTTGTCAACTCCATGGATAAGGTCAGCGGTTTTTTGGGGAATAAAGATAAGCCCACGCCGATTACGGATGAGGAAGCGGAAAAAATTTTGAACCGCATGGAATCCGGAAAGCAGAAGCCCAAACCCAAGTACTTATTCGAACCCGGAGATGAAATTCGTGTAACCGACGGTCCTTTTACGAATTTTAACGGCACAGTGGAAGAAGTCAATCCCGAAAAAGGCAAAATCAGGGTGCTGGTCAGCATTTTCGGTCGTTCGACGCCTGTGGAATTGGATTTTGTACAGGTTACAAAGCTATAATCAGGAGTTAAAGCATGAAAAAAGTGGTTGCACAGATCAAACTGCAGGTACCGGCAGGCAAAGCCAATCCATCACCGCCCATCGGTCCTGCATTAGGCCAGCATGGCGTCAATATTATGGAATTCTGCAAGACGTTCAATGCCAGAACCGCAAGCGAAGAAGGTATGATCATTCCGGTCGTGATTACGGTATATCAGGACAAGTCGTTCACGTTTATCACCAAAACGCCGCCTGCGTCTGTCTTGCTCAAAAAAGCCGCGAAGATTGCCAAAGGTGCCAACGATCCCAAACGGAACAAAGTCGGTAAGGTCAGCCGTCAGCAGGTTGAGGAAATTGCCAAGCAGAAAATGGGAGACTTGAACGCCTATACGGTGGAAGCTGCCTACAGAATTGTCGAAGGAACGGCAAGAAGTATGGGAATCGAGATTGTCTGAGTTCGGAAGATGAAGGAGCGATAGGAAAAATGCCGAAGCGGGGTAAAAAATATACACAGTCCAAACAACACATCGAAACCGGCAGGCGCTACGATTTTGCCGATGCAGTCAAGATGGCAGTCAGTTCGTCTTATGCCAAATTCGATGAAACATGCGATATTGCCGTCAGATTGGGAGTTGATCCCAGACATGCGGATCAGATGGTGCGCGGAACCTGCGTGCTGCCTCACGGCATCGGAAAAACTGTCCGTGTGCTGGTGTTTGCCAAAGGTGAAAAAGAAAAAGAGGCGCAGGAAGCCGGTGCTGACTATGTGGGAAACGATGATCTCATCGAAAAAATCAAGGGCGGATGGCTGGATTTCGATAAAGCGGTTGCCACACCGGATATGATGGGAACTGTCGGAAAAATCGGTAAAATTCTGGGTCCCAGAGGATTGATGCCCAATGCCAAGACTGGTACGGTAACATTCGACATTGCAAAAGCAGTGGGAGAACTCAAAGCCGGTAAAATCGATTTCAGAGTTGAAAAAGCCGGTATTGTTCATGCGCCGATGGGAAAAGTATCTTTCGGAGCTGAAAAGCTCGGTCAGAACATCACCGCGTTTTTGGAAACCATTATGCGTCTCAAACCTTCCACAAGCAAAGGAACATATTTAAGAAGCATAGCAGTTTCTACGACCATGGGTCCCGGTATCCGTGTCGAAATGGCTTCTATCAAAGATTTGGTAAAATAATGTGTTATGTGTTATGTGTTATGTGTTATGTGTTTTTTTTCTTAACACTTAATACTTTCCACTCAACACTTTCCACTTGACACATTTCAATATTATCCTGTCAAAGACCGCAGGCGCAACCACTGATTACGCTGATGGCTGATGATGCTGATTTGCTTAAACGGTAAAGCCGGCCTGCCGAGACATTGCTGCACCGCCTTCGATCCGAGGGGTTGAGACAGGTTTTAAGGAAGGAGGTGTTACTTTATTATGAATTTGGATGAAAAAAAAGAAATTGTCAGCAAACTGCATGAGCGTTTCTCGAAATCCGGCGTTGTGATTCTCACGGAATACAAGGGACTGAATGTCGCCAAAATGAGTGATCTGCGCCAAAAACTCAGACAATCGGGCGCGGATTATCAGGTAAGCAAAAATTCTTTGCTTGCCAGAGCATCGGAAAATACCGGTGTGGAGTGCATCAAAGATTACTTCAAAGGACCGAGCGCTGTAGCGATAGGCTATCAGGATCCGGTGTCTGCGGCAAAAGTGATTACCGAGTTTGCCAAAGAAAATGAAAAACTGGTGATCCGGGCAGGTGCATTGAACGGCAAAATTCTGACTCCTGATGCTATCAAAGCATTGTCATCTCTGCCGTCCCGCGAGGCGCTTCTCAGCCAGCTTCTGTCTGTGATGAACGGTGTGCCGACGGCATTTGTCAGAGTATTGTCTGGAGTTCCGGTCAAACTGCTCAATGCGCTAAATGCCATCAAGGAACAAAAAGAACAAGCAACAACTTAAACTGTCTGCATAAGTGCGAAGCTTATGTGATTCATACTTTTCGGAGGATAATACTCAAATGGCGGAAATTACCAAAGCGGATGTTATAGATTTTATTGCAAAAATGTCAGTTCTGGAACTGTCTGAACTGGTCAAAGAATTGGAAGAGAAATTCGGTGTTACTGCAGCGGCTCCTGTAGCCGTAGCTGCAGCGGCTCCTGTAGCTGCAGCAGCTCCTGTGGAAGAAAAAACCGAATTTGATGTAATTCTGGCAGCAGCCGGCGATAAGAAGATCAACGTGATCAAAGAAGTCAGAGCCATTACCGGTCTCGGGCTGAAAGAAGCCAAGGACGTGGTTGAGGGCGCTCCCAAGCCGGTCAAAGAAGGTGTCTCCAAAGAAGAAGCCGAGAAAATCAAAGCACAGCTTGAATCTGCAGGTGCAAAAGTAGAACTGAAATAAGTTCAAAGTGAAAAGTGCAAAGTGAAACGTTAAACACTTTGCACTTTACACTTTACACGTTGCACTTTTTTAACCCCCTTATTTCGGAGAGCATAATGTCGGAAAAGCCTTTGGCGGTTCGTCGTCTGCGCCGCTCCTTCGGTAAGATTCGCAAGATCGTACACATTCCGGATCTGATCGAGATGCAGCGCAAATCTTATCGGCGATTTCTGCAAATAGATATTCCCCCTGAACAGCGTGAAGATATCGGTCTTCAGACCGTGTTCAGATCGGTATTCCCGATCAAAGATTTCAGTGGTACAGCCTCGCTCGAATTTGTGTCCTATCGCTTCGGAGAAATCAAACACGGCGTGGATGAATGCCTGCAACGCGGCATGACCTACGAACTTCCGATCCGCATCACGGTCAGACTCGTGGTCTATGACACGGATAAAGACACCGGCGCGCAGACTATCCGGGATATCAAAGAACAGGAAATCTATTTCGGAACCATCCCCCTGATGACCGAGCGGGGAACCTTTATCATCAACGGCACGGAACGCGTCGTGGTCTCACAGTTGCATCGTTCGTCAGGCGTGTTTTTCGACCATGACAAAGGCAAAACGCATTCCAGCGGCAAGGTCATCTATTCCTCCCGCATCATTCCCGTGCGCGGCTCGTGGATAGATATGGAAATAGACCCCAAAGACGTTGTCTATATCCGCATAGACCGGCGCAGAAAATTCCCGGTAACGCTCCTGTTCAAAGCCTTTGGATATTCCACCGAAGACCTGCTATCTTATTTTTATAAGACTGAAAAAATTCTGATCCGGGAAAATTCGGGTGGAACCAGCTTCTTCAGGGAATTCAACGAAGACTTTCTCAAAGGACAGAGGGCAGCCACAGACATAGCCGATCCTCAGACCGGTGAAATCTCTGTAAAAAAAGGACGCATGTTCACCCAAAGGGTTATCCGCCAGCTCAAAGCATCTGGTCTGGAAATGATTCCGGTCAGCCCCGAAGACCTGCTGGGCAGAGCTGTTGCTTTACCGATAATTCATCCAGAAACATCTGAAATTATTGCAAAACCCAATGATCTGATTGAGCAAAAAACACTGGATCGCCTTATGGAATCCGGCATCCGTGAATTCGGACTTTTGTTCATAGACGGTATTTCTAGCAGTGACTGTATCCGAAAAACTATACTCATGGATAAAGTGGAGTCCAAAGAAGATGCGCTCATCGAAATCTATCGCCGCCTCAGACCCGGCAACCCCGCAACGCCCGAAGTGGCTCAGGATTTCATAGATCATCTGTTTTTTAAATCCGCCTACTACGACTTATCCGGCGTAGGACGAATGAAGATCAACCTGCGTCTGGGACTGGCAACCCCTGTGGTCGTAACCACCCTGCGCCGGGAAGATATCCTGATGACCGCCAAAACCCTGGTCGAACTTAGAGATACCCAGGGACTCGTGGATGATATCGACCACTTGGGAAACCGCCGCGTCCGCGCTGTCGGCGAACTGCTCGAAAACCAGTACCGCATCGGGCTGGTCAGGATGGAGCGGGCGATCAAAGAACGCATGAGCCTTCAGGAAGTGGACGCTCTCATGCCCCATGATCTGATCAATCCCAAACCCGTGTCTGCAGTGGTCAAAGAATTTTTTGGCACCAGCCAGCTCTCCCAGTTCATGGATCAGATCAATCCGCTGTCTGAAACCATGCACAAACGCCGCCTGGCCGCACTTGGTCCCGGAGGTCGCACGCGGTAATGGGAGGGCTACGACAGCAGAGAAGTACAGCCGGCTCGCTACGGCAAAATCCGTCCTATCGAAGCTCACGAAGCACGCAATAATGGACTGAGCGAGATGCTGACAAACTACGCAGTGTGCAATGAA
>CAZMDM010000342.1:0-4861 GCA_964564775.1 uncultured Desulfonema sp.
CTTGAAAGGCATTCATCTGTCCATGAAATCGGGAATGCTGGCAGCAGAAGCCTGTATCCCCGCATTAGAAAAAGAAAATTTCAACGCGTACAGTCTGGGCTATTACAGCGAATTATTCGAGCAAAGCTGGGCAAAGAAAGAAATGTACGAAGGCAGAAATTTTGCTCAGGCGCTTGCCAAAAAAAGCCCGTTGAAATTCATTCATCTGGGCGCACAATATTTTACCAAAGGCAAAGGATTCAGAGATTTTATGCCTTTGTTCGAAGACTCCGGCACACTGAGTCCCGTGTCTCAGAACACCGCGCCTTCTAAACCGCCCAAAGATGCGTATGACGGTACGCTGTATGTGGACAAACTGACCGGTGTGTATCTGTCCAAAACCATGCACCGGGAAGATCAGCCTTCGCATATCGTTATCCGGGATACGGATATTTGCATCAGCAAATGCTACGGAATTTATCAAAGCCCGTGTACCCGTTTTTGTCCGGGCAATGTCTATGAAATCGTGGAGGATGAAAAAACACAGGAGCGCAGACTCAAGCTCAATCCGTCCAATTGCCTGCACTGTAAAACCTGCGACATCAAGGACCCGTATCAGAATATCGTCTGGACTTGTCCCGAAGGCGGAGAGGGACCCGGATATGCGGTAGTATAGAAACAGAGTGAGAGAATCCGAAGAGCAACGGAATAAATGCTCGGATTTCATATCCGGGTATGCAATCAAACTCATCTTGCAAAAGAAGAGAAATCAGCAAGATTCCGATGCCGAAACTGATCCGAGTCCGATAATGTAAGAGATTGTATAGCCGGAGAGCTTTTATAAAAGAACGCCGGCTTAAATTTTCGGTTCTGACGCCGGTCTCACAAAAAACTCATTTGCATAAACAGCCGATCTGATTTATATGAAATCAACAATTACATTTTCAATCTTTCAGGATCAGATTATGGCTTATTCGATTTTAGAGGCTATCGGCAATACCCCCTTGGTTCAGATCCGAAAACTCGCGCCCAACCCGGACGTGCGGATTTTGGCAAAGCTCGAATATATGAATCCCGGCGGCTCGATCAAAGACAGAACCGCTTTGTACATGATCGAATCCGGTGAAAAATCCGGTCAGCTTACCCATGACAAAACCGTGATCGAAGCCACCAGCGGCAACACCGGCATCGGTCTTGCGCTGATCTGCGCGGTCAAAGGCTATAAACTTCTGCTGGCAATGTCCGAGGCAGCCAGCATGGAACGCCGCAAAATCCTCAAAGCAAGAGGAGCGGAGATTCTGCTGACGCCAGGACATCTCGGTACAGACGGTGCAATCGAGGAAGTCTATCGTCTGGTTCGGGAAAATCCCGACAAATACTTTATGACAGATCAGTACAACAATGACGCCAACTGGAAAGCGCATTATTACGGCACTGCGGTTGAGATCCGGGATCAGACTCAGGGGCAGGTAGATGTCGTGATTGCTACGATGGGAACGACCGGAACCGTGATGGGGCTTTCCCGGCGATTCAGAGAGTACGATCCCAATATCCGCATTATCGGCGTGGAGCCGTATCTGGGGCATAAACTTCAGGGGCTGAAAAATATGAAAGAAGCCTATCAGCCTGAACTGTATGAAAAAGACCGTCTAGACGAAAAAGTCAATATTGATGATGAAGAAGCTTTTGAAATGACCCGCAGGCTGGCAAAGGAAGAAGGCTTGTTTGTAGGGATGAGTAGCGGCGCGGCAATGGCGATTGCTGCCAAACAAGCCATGAAAATGAAGAGTGGTACGATTGTCGTGATTTTCCCGGATGGCGGAGAGCGGTATTTAAGCACCAATTTGTTCACGGAGCGGGAAAAAGTCGATCTGATGCTGTTCAATACCATGAGTCGCAGCAAAGAACCGTTTCAGCCCATGATTCCCGGCAAGGTTTCGATCTATTCCTGCGGACCTACGGTTCACAAGCATCTGAATCTGGGAGAATGTCGGAGATTCGTGTTTTCGGATTTATTGTGCCGATACTTGGAATATCGGGGCTATGATGTGAAACATGTGATGAATATCACGGATTTCGATGACAAAACCATCGAAGGCTCGGATAAATCGGGCATGAATCTGACGGAATTCACAGGACAATATATCCGCTATTTCATGGAAGACCTGCAATTCCTGAATATCAAGTCCGCCACGCATTACCCCAAAGCCAGCGAACATTTGGATGACATGGTTCTATTGGCGGAAAAGCTGGTGAAAAAAGGGGTCGCGTATGAAAAACTGAGATCGCTATATTTCGATATTTCACGGTTTTCGGATTACGGCAAACTTTCCGGTATTGATCTGGATAAAATCCGGCTCGGTGCGACTGTTGATCTGGATGAATATGAAAAAGACAATCCCAGAGATTTTACCCTGTTCAAACGCGCCAGAATGTCGGAGTTGAAACGCGGTATTTATGTCAAAACCGACTGGGGCAATGTGCGCCCCTCATGGCATATTCAGTGCGCGGCGATGTCTATGAAATATCTCGGCGAATCTTTCGATATTCACACCAGCGGGAGAGAATTGGTGTTTCCGCACCATGAAAACGAAATTGCCATTGCGACCGTGCTGACCGGAAAACCTTTGGCAAAATACTGGCTGCACTGCGAGCAGGTCTTAAATTCCCTGACACTTCGGGAACTGAAAGACATGGGATATTCGGGAAAGGAAATCCGATATTGGCTGCTGTCCAATCATTATCGCAAGCCTCTGACCTTTTCTAAGGATCGCCTTGATAACAGCCACCTCGCCGTAAAACGCCTCAATACCTGTTTCAGAAGCCTGTCCGAAGTCAGAAATGGCAAGCCATATCCTGAAACCGATCAGTTGCTGTATGATATTCGTCAGGGTTTTATTCAGTCTATGGATGATGATCTGAATATTGCTGCGGCAATGGCATCCTTGTTCCGGCAGGTCAAACTCATCAATTCGCTGATTGTGGAAAACCGCATCAGTTCGGAGGACGCGAAAAAAATCATCGAAGTATTTCAAAGTATTGATTCCGTGTTGAATATTTTCGATCTTGAGCAGGGTACGGCAGATTCGGAAATTCAGGCATTGATGGCGCAACGCGAACAAGCCCGCAAAGAAAAGAATTGGGCATTGGCAGATGAGATTCGCAAAAAACTGAATGAAAAAGGCATCACGGTGCAGGATCGGAAAGAATCTCGGAAATGAATTCCCGGGCTATTATGTGCCGTCCCTACGGGGCTTTTATTCGTCCGGTAGGGATAGGAGCAATTTATTGCCGTGATGTTAAGATTGATGATCTGCTAATAACTGCCGGAAAGAAGGAGTTTGAAATGATATCTCACCTTACGCAGTTGAAAAAAATTTAATAACGGTGAGATTGCATTTTATCAAGGTCGGAGTATTATGGACAATACAGAAATCAGCGCGCAGATTGCCAAAGCGCTTCAGTTTCATCAGGCAGGACAGTTCGATCAGGCAGAACCGATTTATCTTCGAATTCTTCAATATCATCCGAATCATTCGGATTCGCTGCATTTTTTAGGTGTATTGAAGCATCAGCGCGGGCAGAATGATACCGCCATTTCGCTGATTCGGCAAGCCATCGGAATCAATCCCAAAGTCCCCGTATATTATAACAATCTTGCCGCAGCCTTCAAAGCAACGGACGATCTGGACAGCGCGCTGAACTGCTATCGTCAGGCAGTTTCTATTGATCCCCGATATGCAGAAGCCTATTGCAATATGGGCGTGATTCTCAAATGCCAGAGCAAAACAGAAGAAGCTGCTGCTGCCTATAAAACCGCGTTGAATCTCAACCCGAATTATGCAGAAGCCCTTAAAAATCTCGGCGGAATCTATGATGAACAAAATCGTATGGAAGACGCATTACGCTGCTACGAAAAATTCATCCGATATCAGCCGAATCAGCCCGATCCGTATTTCAGGATCGGATTTCTCATTCACCGTCAGGGAAAATATGAAGAAGCCATAACATACTATCGCAAAGCCATCGAATTAAAGCCGGATTATATCGAAGCATACAACAATATGGGCGCGGCAATCAAGGAGTTGGGCAGATATGACGATGCCATTGCCTGTTATCGGAAGCTGTTGGAAATCCAGCCGGATCATGCCAAAGCCATCAGCAATATGGGAGTGATTTATCAATCAAAAGGCGAATATGATACTGCGATTGCCTGTTATGAAAAAAGCCTTGCTCTTGATCCGAATTATGCCGAACCATACAACAATATCGGCACTGCCAAAAAAGATCGCGGAGAATTCGATGAGGCTGAAAAATATTTCCGTAAAGCCATCGAGCTTCATCCGAATTATGCCGAAGCCCATAGCAATCTGGGCGTGCTGCTTCAATCTCAGGATCGTCTTGTCGAAGCAATTCCCTGTTTTGAAAGAGCGATATCACTCAAACCCGATTATGTCGAAGCATTTTACAATCAGGCAATCGCGCTTCAGGGCTTGAACCGTTTGGACGAAGCGGTTGCCTCGTATCGGAACGCCCTGAAAATCAAGCCGGATTATGCGGACGCGACCTGCAGGATGTATCATCAGATGCTGCATCTTGCCGATTGGAAACCGGAGTTACAAATATTGGCAGACAAAATAGCGGAAATGACTTCGGAATCTCTGCGTAAAAAGGAAAAACCTGCCGAAGCCTCGTTTGAAAATTTGTGCCGGGTTGCCGATCCGGCTCAGAACGTTGCCGTCGCCAAAGCTGCTGCCCAAAACCTTGTCCTGCTCGTGAAAGATTACCAAGTTCCTTTTTCCTACGATAACAATCGCTCACACAGCAAAATCATCATCGGGTATTTGTCCAATGATTTCTGCAATCATCCGGGGGCATATCA
>CAZMDM010000343.1:0-14956 GCA_964564775.1 uncultured Desulfonema sp.
GTATATAACAGTATGATTTATTGTCGAAATAAATTTCATAGTTCGGATAAGTTTTGACACACAATAAGGATTCGGATAATGATTTCGATAAATTTCACATACCGAGCAATAAATCGTCCGGCTACAAATCGAAGCAAAAGAGTTTGCTTTGAGATTGCTGAAAAATTCCGGTGAAAACTATTTTTAAGACATCAAAAAACTTGTAAGCTTTACATTTCATCTGAGGAAAGCGTGATCTGTTATCCTGAATTATATTTATGAAACCATCTCAGAAAATTGAAATGCTTTTCGGAATCCACACGGTGAATGAGGCGATCAAAGCCGGCAGAAGGAAAATTTATGAGATTTATCTTGCAAAAGAAAAATCTTCCCAACGTCTTGAAGAGATTGCTTATGCTGCTGAGCCTCTGAATATTCCGATCAGACGGATTTCCTCACAGCAACTGGCTTCTTTAACAGTTTCAACTGCTCATCAGGGCGCTGCTGCAAAAGTTGGAGCATACCCTATTGCCGATATCCACGATATCTTTCAATATGTCGAATCTCGGAATACTTCGCCCTTTCTACTTTTGGCAGATGGCATCGAAGATACCCAGAATCTGGGCGCACTGATTCGTACCGCTCTATGTGCCGGAGTTCACGGAATCATCATTCCGAAAGATCGGGCTGCATCACCGACGCCTGCGGTATCCAAAGCCTCGGCAGGTGCATCGGAGATTATGCGGATCGCTCAGGTAACCAATATGGTCAGTGTGATTCAGGAACTTAAAGATCGGGGATTATGGATTATGGGAATGGATGCAGGCGCGGAAACCTCCGTGTTTGACACGGATCTGAGCGGCAATCTGGGCATTGTGATCGGCAGCGAGGATAAAGGTATCCGTCCTCTTGTCAGGCATCATTGCGACGCGTTGCTTTCGATTCCGCAAGCCGGTATTTTCAACTCTCTGAATGCTTCGGCAGCAGGCGCGGTAGTCATGTATGAAGCGTTTCGGCAAAGGTATAAAAAAAGTTAATAGCGCTCATACTTGCTTTTCTGCTGAAAATCGAATTATATCAGAAGCAGATGGATTTTTTGAGGATTGGCATTCGTTTTGCATATTACGTGGGAAAACAAGGTGTTGGGGAGGTATTTTATGAAATCGAGATTATTTTCGGGGATTCTGATTGTGATATTGCTGTCTGCTGTTTTACCGATGACAGCTACAGCAGCACTGACAAAGTTAAGCGCATCTGATGGTGCTGTCGGAGATTATTTCGGAAGCTCTGTCGCTCTTTCAGATACTTATGCAGTTATAGGAGCGCCGTCTGCCAGCAGCGGAATCGGAGCAATATATATTTTCGACAGAACCTCCGCTTGGGCGCAGACCGCTAAAAAAACTTCTGACAGCGGACAAAGCGGTGATCTGTTCGGTAATGCGGTTGCGATTTCTGGCAATTATATCGTAGTCGGTGCGCCGTATTTCAGCAGTCGGGCAAGTCATGAAGGCGCGGCTTATATTTATAAATTAAGCGGTACAATATGGACATTACAGTCCAAAATTATGGCAGATGATAAACTGACATCGTCGGAAAATTATAAATATCAGGATGACCGTTTTGGAAGTTCTGTTGCAGTTTCAGGAAATTATATCGTAGTCGGTGCGCCATACGACGCAGAAAAAGGACTGAATAGCGGTTCGGTTTATGTTTTTCAAACCAGCGGCGCGCAGATTGCCAAACTGACTGCCAGCGATGCGGTTGCCGGAGATTTTTTCGGCAGTTCGGTCGGTGTATATGGAGATTATATTTTTGTCGGAGCTCCGGGGCGTGATGACAATGCAAAGAGCGCCTCCGGAACGGTTTATGTATTCAAATACAATACCACATCAGCCAAATGGGAGCAGAACAGCAAATTCACGGCATCCGATAGCGCTGCCGGCGATCTGTTCGGTACATCGCTGTCCATGTTTGAAAATTATGCGATTGTCGGTGCGCCCGGAAAATCCTCCAACAAAGGCGCTGCTTATATTTTCGAGTTAAGCGGAACAACATGGACTCAGAAACCATCCATGACCGCCAGTGACGGAGCCGCGGATGACTATTTCGGCATCTCCGTGTCCATATCCGGCACAACTGCAATAGTCGGCGCGGATCAGAAAGACGGCACTCCCATCATCAACACCGGCGCTGCTTATATTTACACTCTTAGCGGAACAACATGGAATTTTAAGCAGAAATTGACAGATACAAGCCCGGCAAATAACGGGTTTTTCGGAGGCTCGGTAGCCACTTCGGGAGATTATGTTCTCATCGGTGCCGAAGGAAAAAACAGCAACAAAGGCGAAGCTTACACAGACACTGCCGGTACGATTACCAACTATACCCCGACCATTTCCCCGATTGCGGATCAATATACCAACTCCTTCACACCTACAACCATTACATTCACGGTAAGCGATGAGGAAAACGGAACACTTACAGTGTCGGCAGTTTCGGATAATTCGACAGTACTGCCATCGTCAAATATAAAACTGAACAATACTTCAAATTCCGTAAGCGTAACGCTGTCCAATAAGACTGCTACGGTCAGTCTGAGCATGACACCGGTTTCCAATCAGTACGGCAAAGCCAATATCACCGTTACTGCCAAAGACAGCAGCGGCAAGCAGAGTAGCAGAAGCTTCATGCTGAATGTGAGCCGTCTGTCCAGTGTTGACGCGATTTCAAATCAGACTGTGGATGAGGACAGCGGTACATTGACAATTCCGATTACGGTTCGGGATGCGGACGGAGATTCTCTGACCGTACAGGTTGTCTCTGATAATAACGCGGTGATTGCCACTTCCGCAATTCGAATAAATGGCAGTGCGCTTCCGTACTTTGCCAATCTCGGCGGTGCCACCAGTGCGGCGCTGAGTATGACCCTGCCGCTCATTGCAGATGCCAACGGTGTTGCCAATATTACCGTAACTGCAAGCGATGGCGCGACATCTCCTACGCCGACAAGTTTCAAAGTAACGGTGAACGCGGTTAACGACACGCCGACCATGTCTGCAATTTCCAATCAGACAACCAACGAGGATGTTGCGATAGGACCGATTAATGTTACGTTTGCCGATCCAGATGGCGGCAGTCTTACGGTAACAGCCACATCCACAAACACCGCTCTGATTCCGCTTGCCAATATTCTTCTGAACGGACAGAGTTCTCCGATGACCGTTTCCTTGAACAATGGTACTGCAACCCTGCCTCTGACCATCAAACCTTTGGCAGATGCCAACAACGATCTTTCAGGCGGTCCAGCAACCATAACACTAACGGTCAAAGACAGCAACGGCGCATCGGCAAGCAGGACTTTCACGGTCAATGTAACCGCAGTGGCTGACAAGCCTCAGTTGGGAGATATAGACAATGTTACCATGAACGAAAACGGTCCTCCCAAGACTATCGAAACTTCTGTGCGGCACGGAGACAATCTTCCGGTAACGATCACGATTGCATCCAGCAATCCCACAGTGGCTCCGACTACAGCATTCAAAGTCAACGGATCATCATTCCCATATATACCGACACTGGTCAACAAAAGCGCTCAGTTGTCAATCGTATATACCCCGCCTCAGAATGTGTATGGCACGGCAATTATTACCGTTACAGCCACGGATTCCAAAAACAATACCGACATCAAAACTTTTACGCTGAATGTCCTCTGGACCAATACTCTCCCCACAATTTCGCCGGATATTATTCCGACACAGACCACCAAGGAAGATACCGCAACCAGCCCTCTTACGATCACCATTTCCGATGCGGAAACTGCCGTATCTAGCTTGGCTGTTACCGGAAAATCTTCGGATCAGACACTGGTACCGGATAACAATATCGTTATCAGCGGAACCACCGGAAGCCGGTCTGTCGTTATCACTCCGGCAGCCAACAAATACGGCACAGCCAGGATCACACTCACTGTAACAGATACCGATGGTGGCTCAACGAGCAAAAGCTTCGATCTTATCGTAACCTCGGTGAATGATGCCCCGATGCTGACCGGACTTCCTACATCGGTAGTTACGTTCGATGAGGATACCACTTCCCCGATTATTCCATTCACAGTCTGGGACCCAGACGGAACCACTGCGCTGAGCGTTACCGCACAAGCAGACGACTCAACCCTGATTCCCAAAGACAACACCCATATCAGCATTGGCGGAGTCGGAACCTTGTGGTCCGCACTGGTAACAGACCCTCAGTCACCGGGAATCACCCTGACACCCGCACAGGATAAAAACGGTCCCACAAGAGTCGTGGTCAGTGTCAGCGATGGAACAGACACGACAACAGGCTTTTTCTATGTGATCGTCAATCCGGTCAATGATCCGCCGACTATCGGAGATATCAATAATCAGACCACAGATTCGGACAAAGCTGTTACGGTTGCCTATACTGTCGCGGATATCGATACAGCGCTGTCGAATCTGACGGTTACGGCAAGTTCTTCGGACAAAACGCTAGTCCCGGACGCCAATATCGTATCTGCCGGAACAGGCAGCTCGCGCACCCTGACCATTACACCGGCTCCGGGCAAATTCGGAACAACTACCATCACCCTTACTGTGAATGACGGTGCCGGCGGAACCGTTTCAAAGAGCTTCCTGCTGACTGTGAACTGGGTGAATCATGCTCCGACTCTGACCGGGCTTCCGACAAGCATTGTTACAACCAATGAAGATACTGCCTCCGCGCCCATATCCTTTACCATCGGCGATGTGGATGCCAATTCAATGCTTACGGTAACCGTTTCGCCGAAAACAACCGCATTGCTGCCCAACGACAGTTCTCATATCAATATCGAAGGCTATGGCAATGTCTATGTAACTTCGATATCTTCGACTACAAAAACCGTCAATATGATCCTGACGCCTGCTGCCAACCAGTATGGAACGACTCAGCTGGATGTTACTGTTAGTGACGGAACTGCAAGTAGCACAAAAAGTATGTATCTGATGGTTAATCCGGTCAATGATGCACCGACCGTTACCGGCTTGTCTTCGAATTATACCATGGCGGAAAATGGAACAACAGCCGTTACCTTCACGGTGGATGATATCGATACTGCCATAACTGCGCTGACGGTAACCGCAAACTCGTCAAATACTCAGTTGGTCCCGAACTCTGCTGTCAATCTGATCATAAGCGGCACAGGTAGTTCCAAAACCCTTACGGTAACACCGGCTCTGAATGCCAATTCGGATATTTACGGAACTGCAACCATCACCGTAACCGTGTCTGATGGCAGTTTTTCCGCACAGGCGGCATTCATTCTCACAGTAACGCCGGTCAACACGCCGCCTTCGATATCCGGTTTGCAGAAAACTTATACCATGGACGAGGATAGCAGTCTTTCGGTTCAGCTTACCTTGTCAGATGCGGATACTCCGACAGGAGATATAAGCGTAACCGCCGTATCATCCAATACCAAGCTGGTCAGCAATGATTATCTGAGTCTGAATGTGCAGATGGTTTCGGGATCGTCGGACAAACGGACTGTAAATATCACCCCTGTGGCAAACGCTTTCTCGCTTCAGGACGGAACCAGCAATATAACCATCACTGCGAATGATAATGCCGGAGGTACTGCGACCTTTGTTTTCACGCTGATTGTCAATCCGGTCAATGACCCGCCGTCTGTATCCGGTCTTCCCGATACCTACACATTGGATCAGACCGCGACCGGAACGATTACGTTCACTGTTGCAGATATCGATACCGCCATAAGCGCTCTGACTGTTAGCGCGACATCGGATAATACCACCCTGATTCCGACCGTAAGCGTCAGCGGAACAGGCACAAGCCGAACACTGAGCATCAAGCCATCAGCTACTGCAACGCCCACACCGGGCAATAATATCGCTGTTGTCAAAGTTACGGTCAGCGATGGGGATAAAAGCCAGACTTACTCTGTTCCGGTTACGGTCAATTATGTGAACCGCGCGCCAACCATCATCGGCTTGCCTGCAAATTATTCGATGGCAGAAGACAGCAGTGTGTCTCTGAATTTTACCGTAGCTGATACGGAAACTGCCGCAGACTCTTTGACCGTAACTGTAACTTCGTCCAACACCAAGCTGGTACCTACGGATTATGCCAATCTGCATATCACCCCCGGTACCGGCGGAAATCGGACACTGGTTATCAAACCGGCTCAGGACGCGTTCACCGCACAGGTCGGAACATCCAATATCGTGGTAACGGTGGATGACAATTCCGGTACGGCAACCGCGACATCCAAAGCTAGCATGATCCTGACCGTAACACCGGTCAACGATGCACCGACCATTAGTAATTTTCAGACAAGCTATACAATGAAAGAGGACAGCACAGCCACAATTTCGTTCACCGTAGCCGATGTGGATTCATCAACAGACGCGATTACCGGCACGGTCAGCTCTTCCAACCAAGTGCTGGTTCCAAATGCAAACCTGAGTTTCACCGGTTCGGGAAATATCCGTATGCTGACCATCAAGCCATCGGCAGACCGATCCGGCACAGCAGAGATTACGGTCATCATCAGTGATAATGATACAACTGACCCGAAAACAACGACTTACAAAATGATGCTGACAGTCGAGCCTCAGGGAGATGCGCCGACTATCTCGGAACTACCGCTTCAGTTGAAAACTTTCGAAGACACAGCGATCAGCACCACGTTCAAAGTGAAAGATGCCGAAGGCGGAACCCTGACCATCACGGCAGTTTCGAGCAACACGACCCTGCTGCCGGCAAACAGTGAAAATATCAAAATAGGAGGATTCGGAACAACCTATATGTTGTCCACTGTTGAGGATACAGAATATCCTCTGAGCATCATGCTGATCCCAGCAAAAGATCAGAGCGGATTTGCAACGGTCAGTATCACAGCCAAAGATGAGCAGAACAACAGCACCACATCGAGCTTCTTTATACAGGTGGAACCGGTCAATGATCCGCCAACCATCATAGGATTACCAAGCCAGTCTGCGGTTTCGGACGGAGTTGCCAGCACAGCCGTAAACTTTACGGTCAGCGATCCCGAAGGCGGTGTGCTGATTATTACGGCAGCATCTTCAACCCCCGGACTTATCCCGGATGATGCTGAGCATATCAGGCTGATCAATACAGGCAGTTCTTTCGGAAAAAGCTTTACCACAAGCTCTCTGACTGCGGGCGCTGCGGTAACGATGGGCTTGTCCATAACCCCTCTGTCGGGAGTATCCGGCGATGCAACCATTGTGATCACCGCAAAAGACAGTTCGAATGCCGAAACAACGCAAAGTACGGTCTTCAGAATCAGCATGAGTCCCAAAGCGCCGGTGATTTCGGGCTTATCGCTTCAGTTGACGACTTTTGAAGACACGACTCTCAATACTACCTTCAGAATCAAAGATGCCGAAGGCGGAGCAATAACGATCACAGCGACATCGGGTACGGCTGCTGTGATTCCTTCGGACAGTACCGGTATCAAAATAGAAAATCTCGGTACCTCTTATATCAAAACAACCACAGCGGGACAGGAATATACGCTGAATTTAAGCCTTATTCCGGCAGCCAATGCCAACGGCTTTACGACCATCACGCTGACTGCGAAAGACGAGCAGAACAATACGAGTACTGCAAGTTTCGTGGTACAGGTGGATCCGGTCAATGACCCGCCGGCAATTACGGGTTTGGCAACGCAGATAGCCGCAACAGACGGTACTGCAACTACGGCAACGACCTTCACGGTCAGTGATATCGAAGGCGGTGTACTGATCGTTACTGCGGAATCTTCATCAACCGCACTGATTCCGAATGATGCGGCACATATCAATCTCATCTCTTCGGGAAGCGGGTTTGGCACGAGTTTTACGACTGCTTCACTGGCAGCAGGCGCTGCGGCAAGCATCGGACTCTCGGTAACACCGCTTGCCAATGTGTCCGGCGATGCAACGATTACGCTCAGGGTAAAAGACAGCTCGAATGCCGAAACTTTGAAAACGCTTTTGGTGAAAATCAGCATGAGTGCGAAAGCGCCGACTATTTCGGGACTTCCGCTTCAACTGACCACAGATGAAGATGTATCGGTCAATACCAGCTTCAAAATCAAAGACATCGAAGGCGGAACCCTGACCATCACAGCAAGCTCCAGCGATACGGCACTGGTGCCTGCGGACAGCAGTCATATCCAGATCGCCAATTTCGGACCTTCGTATATGCTGTCATCGGCTGCGGGGCAGGAATACAGCTTGAATCTGACAATTACTCCTGCAAAAAATCTGAGCGGCTTTACCACGATTACCCTGACCGCCAAAGATCCGCAGGGCAACAGCAGCAAAGCTGAATTTTTCGTTCAGGTCAATTCGGTCAATGACGCGCCGGAAATTGTAGGACTGCCGACTCAGGCGTCTGCTACGGACGGAACAGCAACGTCTCCGATCAGCTTTGCCGTCAGCGATCCCGAAGGCGGTGTATTGACCATTACCGCAGATTCCCTGACCCCGGGTCTTGTTCCGAATGACAATGCTCATGTCAACTTGACATATCTGAACGGCAATATGGGAAAATCTTTTACCACAGCGTCTCTTTCGGCAGGTGCTGCAGCAAATATCGGTCTGATTCTGACGCCGCTGCCCAATGTGTCGGGAGATGCCATGATATCCGTCAAAGCAACGGACAGTCTGAACGCGAGCAATACCCAGACATTTGTTCTGAAAGTATCGATGGGACTCAAACCGCCTATAATAGCAGGTTTTTCTACGGAGTATACGACCAATGAAGATACCCGGATTGATATTCCGTTCACACTGAAAGATAATGAAGGCGGGTTTGTTACGGTTTCGGTAAGCTCTTCGGATATGGGTCTGGTTCCGGTGGATGATCAGCATATCAATATCGGTGCTTTTGCTCCGACCAATTATGTGCTGAACGCCAAAGCCGGAGTTACCAACAATCTGACGCTGAAAATTACACCCGCGGCAAATAAATTCGGTATCACGGTTATTACTGTATCCGCAAAAGACGATACCAATGCTACGAGTCAGAGTAGCTTTATTCTTCAGGTAACACCGGTGCCGGATCCACCGAGCATTAGCGGGCTTCTGCCTCTGAGTACGGATCAGGATAAAGCCGTAACGACAACCTTTACAGCCAGCGATCCCGAAGGCGGCAATATTACGATAGCGGTCAGTTCGTCCAATCAGACCCTTTTGCCGAATGCCAATATTCAGGTCAACAGCGGCACCAATACCGCAATTATTGCGGCTACGGCAGGTGTGGCAGCAACCGTATCTCTGAAACTGAGTCCGGCAAGCGGAGTCTCAGGTACTGCCACAATCACCGTAACTGCGAGAGATGAGGACAATCTGAGTACATCTTCGAGTTTTCTGCTGACGGTGATACAGGGCAAACAATCGCCGGTGATTTCGAATTATCTGGCAAATGTGCCGATGTATAAAAACAGCAGTTCGACAATAGCGTTTACAGTATCCGATACTCAGGGCGGGATTATCACGGTAACTGCCACCTCATCCAATACCGCACTGATTCCTATTGATAGTACGCACATCAATATCGGCAACGCGGGAATCAGCTATGCCAAAAGCATTGCCGCAGGCGGTTCGTTCACGGAGTCTCTGAAAATTACGCCGGTAACGGGTCAGTATGGCTCAGCGGTCATTACGCTGAAGGCAACAGATTCGGATGGTTTGATCGGTACTGCTTCTATTGCGGTTCAGGTCAGCAACCAACTGCCCCCGGGAACATTGGCAGGAGACATTGACGGAAACGGATTCGTTGATCTGGCAGATGCGATTGTTGTTTTGAGAATTTTAAACAATATATCGGTAAGTTATGTCAATCAGAATGCGGATGTCAACGGAGATGGCAAAATCGGTATAGAGGAGTTGATTTATATCTTGCAGAAAGTGGCAGGATTGAGATAATATGAGTGCATGAAACATTTACAGACTTTTCAGGTTTTCCCAGATATTCCGGAAGAACTGGCGTTCTTGGAAACATTATCCCGCAATATCTGGTGGTGCTGGCATTATGATGCGGTGGAACTGTTTCGCCGCATCGAACCCCGGCTCTGGGATTGGTGCGGACGGAATCCGATTCTGTTTCTGACGCACATTCCTCAGAGACGATTGGAAGAATTGGCAAAGGCTCCGAGCTTTCTGTCTCACCTGAACCGAGTCAAGGAAAATTACCGACAGGTTGTCTGCGTATCACCCGGCGGAAAGAAAAATATCGTTGCGTACTTTTCGATGGAATTCGGCATCCATGAAAGCATTCCCCTGTTTGCCGGGGGCTTGGGCGTTCTGTCTGGCGATCATCTCAAAGCCGCATCGGACATGGGCGTTCCTCTGGTAGGTGTGGGCTTGCTGTATCGCAAAGGCTATTTCCGGCAGTTTCTGGATCAGGAGGGATGGCAGCAGGAAGATTATCCGGAAACCGATATTTATCATCTGCCGGTAGAACGCGCCAGAGATGCTCTGGGCAATGAAATCAGGATCAGCATCGACGGACCGGACGGCAGAATCTATGCCATTGTCTGGAAACTGATGGTAGGCTGTGTTCCCCTGTATCTGCTGGATACCAATATTTCCGAAAACTCACCGGAAACTCGTGAAATTACAGCAAGATTATATGCCGGTGAGCAGAAAATCCGGGTGTATCAGGAAATTCTTCTGGGAGTTGGCGGAATACGGGCATTGAATGCGATGAGCATTGATCCGTCAGTATGCCATCTGAATGAAGGGCATTCCGCATTTTCAAGTCTGGAGCGACTATATCGGATAATGACCGACCACAAGGTCAGTCTGCAAACTGCTCTTGAGATCGTTCCTCGGACAACCGTATTTACCACTCATACGCCGGTAGCCGCAGGCAATGAAGAATTTCATCCTGATCTGGTCAGACCGTTTTTAAAACCTCTGGCGGATCAGTTGGGAATTTCGGTAGATGAGGCGTTATCTTACGGACAGTCTCCCGGATCAGGACCCAACGCGCCTCTGTCAATGTTCGTGCTGGCAGTTCGGATGGCACAGCATTGCAACGGGGTGAGCAAGCTGCATGGCAAAGTATCCAGACGCCTGTGGTCTCATGTCTGGCCCGATATCCCGGAACATGAAATCCCGATTTCGTATATCACCAACGGCGTTCATATTCCCTCATGGCTGTCTCAGGAATTTGCATTGCTGTTTGACCGCTATCTCGGTCCCGAATGGTGTTCCCATCCGTCCAGTCCGTCTCACACTTCCCGTGTTGATGATATTTATGACGAGGAGTTGTGGCGCGCACACACGATGAACCGTTCCCGTCTGATCAGCGCGTGCCGCCGACTCATGGTGGAGCAATACAAACGCCGCAACGCGCCCAAAGATATTCTACGAAATGCGGAACTGGTGTTGGATCAGGATATTCTCACCATTGCGTTTGCCCGGCGCTTTGCAACCTACAAACGGGCTTCCCTGCTGCTGCAAGACCCGGACAGACTCGAGGCAATGCTGACTTCCCAAATTCAGCCTGTACAGTTTATCTTTGCCGGAAAAGCCCATCCCCGCGATCACGAAGGAAAAGAACTGATCCGCAGAATTATAAATTTTGCAAGACGGCTGAAAGTGAGGCATCGGGTCGTGTTTGTTGAAAATTACGATATCCATCTGGCAAGACAACTGGTTCACGGCGCGGATGTTTGGCTCAATACCCCGCGTCGTCCTTTCGAAGCCTGCGGTACTTCTGGCATGAAAGCAGCAGTGAACGGCGTGCTGAATGTCAGTGTTCTGGACGGATGGTGGTGCGAAGGCTATTCCGAAAAACGCGGATGGCGTATCGGCAACGGCGAAGAATATACCGATCCGGGATATCAGGATGCTATTGAAAGTCAGGCGCTCTATAATGTGCTTGAAAATGAAGTAATTCCATGTTTTTATGATAGAAAAAACGGCGATATTCCCATGCGCTGGGTTGCGATGATGAAAGAATCCGTGAAAATGGCAATGCGGGTATTTTGCAGTCATCGCATGGTCGCGGAATATGCCAGCCGATTCTATGAACCTGCACAGCAGCGCATGAGCGAACTTACAAAAGACAATGCTCACGAAGCTGTGGAACTTGCGAAACAATATCAGCGATTGCATCAGTTGTGGAAACAGGTTGAGATCGAAGAACCGATTCGGGAAAATGACGGTCCTTTCCGGGTCGGAGAAGACTTTCGGGTAACAACCACGGTGCATTTGGGAGAACTTCGCCCGGATGAGGTGGATGTGGAACTGTATTACGGCATTCTGAAATCGGTGGATAGCCTGTCTTCGGGGCATTGCGAGAAAATGGAAATGGTGCAGGCACATGGTCAAGGCAGATATCTCTACGAGTGCAACATCACCTGCAATGTATCCGGCAGATACGGCTTTACCGCAAGAGTGATGCCCAAAGGCGATGATCGGGTGAAATTCGCACCCGGCGGCTTTGTTTGCTGGGCATAAGCTATGGTCAGTGTAAAGTGCAAAAATTTTTTCATGTTCAACCTTGCACGTTGCATTGTTTTTATATCTTTAGGAGGAAACTATGGGCGAACGGAAAAATCCCCGTATTCTGATGGTAACACCGGAGATTACCTATCTGCCGGAAAAAATCAGCCCGATTGCCAAGTATGTGAACGCCAAAGTCGGCGGACTGGCTGATGTAACATCCGCTCTGGTGCAGAATCTGTTCGATCTGGGCGTGGATGTGCATCTGGCTATTCCCAACTATCGGAATCTGTTCCGGCATCGCCTGTCTTCCGAAGATCAGAGACGATTCGATGAACTTCTGACGCACAAACCGCCGGAGGAACGCATCCATCTTGCCGAAGATCGGGCTTTTTATTACACTTGGAGCGTGTATGACGGCAATTGGGATGAAAATGCCAGAAGATCGGTAATTTTTCAGAGAGAAATTCTCAATAATATTATTCCGCGTGTCGAGCCGGATATTATTCACTGCAATGACTGGTGGACGGCGCTTATTCCTGCAGCTACCCGTAAAATGGGCATTCCCTGTCTGTTCACGCTTCACAATATTCATACCTACAAAGCACCTCTGTCATTTATCGAGCAATGGGGAATCGATGCCGCATCATTTTGGAACTATATGTATTATACCCGCCCCCCGTTCAATTATGAAGAGACAAGAGACAGCAATCCGGTGGATTTTCTGAACAGCGCGATTTTTTCCGCACATTTTGTCAACACTGTAGGTCCGACATTTCTGGATGAGGTTGCGGATGGTAGGCATTCTTTTGTGGATATAGCGATTCAGACAGAACTGAGGCACAAACGAGCATCAGGCTGTGCTGCGGGAATTCTGAACGCACCCGATCCTGCGTTCAACCCTGCCACTGATGAGGTGATCGCGTGCAGATACAGCGCGGAAGATCATCCTGAAGCAAAGCGGAAAAATAAGCTGTTTCTTCAGCAGATTATGGGACTTCGTCAGGATGAATATGCGCCGATGTTTTTCTGGCCCTCGCGTCTGGATCCGGTGCAGAAGGGCTGTCAGTTGCTGGCAGATATTCTTTACAAGGTTATCGAAAAATATTGGAAAGATAACTTACAGATCGTGTTTGTGGCAAACGGGGAATATCAGCATATTTTCAGAAATATCGTGCGATTCCACAGAATCGAAGACAGAGTGGTTGTCCGGGAATTTGACAGCCGTCTGGAACATCTGGGATATGCCGCATCGGATTTCATTCTCATGCCATCCCGATTCGAACCTTCGGGATTGACGCAGATGATCGCGCCGATTTACGGCTCTCTGCCTGTGGCACATGATACAGGAGGCATTCACGATACGATTGAGCATCTGAATGTTGAAAAAAATTCCGGAAATGGCTTTTTGTTCAAATACTACGATGCCAACGGCTTATTCTGGGCAATTGATGAAGCCATGACATTTTACAAATGTGATCCTGGGGTAAAATATACTCAGATTTCACGGATTATGAATGAAAGCAGCCGGAATTTCACCCATGAAAAAACTGCCCGCCAGTATAAACAGCTTTATGAGACCATGCTGCAAAGACCTCTGCTTTAAAATCTCAAAAATATGAAAGCGAATGACACAGTAAAATTACGCTAATTTGAATATTCGAAGGAGTGCGGCAATGAGCATAGACATAACCGTCAAAATCGGCGGTGAGGCGGGGCAGGGAATTCAGACTGTCGGTGATCTTTTGTCTCTGGTCTGTCAGAAAACCGGTCTTTACATCATGGCGATCAATGATTTCGAGTCCCGGATTCGTGGGGGACACAGTTTCATGCAGCTTCGAATCAGCGATCATCCGATTCGCGCACCGCATCATCAGGTGCATCTGCTGGTGGCGTTAGACTCTAGGACATACAGTCTGCATAAAACTGAAATGGCGGACAATGGTATTGTTCTCATGGAGGAAAGCGCTGGCAGTGATAACGGTCAGAATCTGCTGAAGATTCCCATCATGGAATTGGCAAAACAGGCAGGCGGCAAAATCACGGCAAATATCGTGGCGGCCGGTGCATGTCTGGCTCTGCTGGGCGCGCGGTTCGAGATTTATGAAAAAGTATTAACCGCTCATTTTGCCAAAAAAGGCGAAGACGCGGTGCGTAAAAACCTTCAGGCTGCCAAACTTGGGTATGAATCGGTCAGAGGTGTGTCGTTTCAATGGGCGTTTCAATGGAAATCTGAATCTCCGAAAGGCATTCTGATTGACGGCGCAAAAGCCACCGCGTTGGGCGCGGTGTCCGCGGACTGCCGGGTTGCGGCATTTTATCCCATGTCTCCGGCAACCAATATTCTGATGCACTTAGAAAATTTTTCCGATCATTTTCCGTTGGTTGTGGAGCAGGCGGAAGATGAAATCGCGGCGATCAACATGATTATCGGTGCGTCCTTCGCGGGCGTCAGAGCCATGACAGCGACATCCGGCGGCGGATTTTCCCTG
>CAZMDM010000344.1:0-5440 GCA_964564775.1 uncultured Desulfonema sp.
TGATCTTGCTGCCCATGAACCGACGTGAGTCGTTAACGACATGGCAACACTCAGTCCTCGGTGGCGCCCTGATTGGCGCGCGAACCAACTTCTTTCCAAACTCCCCGGCATCGGCCGCGGCGCGCCGGCTCGCTTCCTCAACAAACCGGCCTTGGGAGCGATTTAGACGGTTCAGCCGGCTCTGATTTTTATGACACCGGCAGATGCCACAACCGTAAGTGATGCTCAGAATCAGTTGAATATTCCGATAGTCGCTCTGAGTTACGGCGCGTTTGCAACCTTTGATGAGCGGATTTATGATTCATTGAAGCTTGCCGGAAAAATATTGAACCGGGACAAGCGGGCTGAAGCGGTGATCGGATTTATCGAAGCTGCCCGAAAAGAGCTTCAGGACAAAACCCGATCCGTACCGGAGAGCGAAAAACCGACCGTATTCGTGGGCGGCATCGGCTTCAAAGGCGCTTACGGCATTGAAAGTACGGAAAAAAATTACATTCCGCTCCGATGGGCAAATGCGAAAAACATTGCGGAAAATCTTCAGGCTTCGGAAGGCAGTCATATTTTTATCGATAAAGAAAAGCTGTTGGCTTTGAATCCTGATGTGATTTTCATTGACGGCGGCGGCTTGAAACTGCTGGAAGAAGATATGCTTAAAAAACCGGACTATTACAATGCATTGAGCGCATTTCGGAATAAACGGGTCTATACCCTGCTGCCCTTCAATTTCTACACTACTAATGTCGAAACCGCTCTTGCGGATGCCTATACCATTGCCAAAGTTTTGTATCCCAAAGCCTTTGCCAATATTGATCCTGAGAAAAAAGCGGATGAAATTTATACCTTCATGGTGGGAAAGCCGGTGTATGCGGAAATGAAAAAGGATTTCGGAAGAATCGGAGCCGCGTACAACAAAAAATAGCCTCTTATCCCAATCAGTGATTTGAAGAAGGAAAGCTATATTACACGATCCGTATGAAGTGGAAGCAGCTTGATCCATCCGACATTCTGATGATAGATAGTCCATAGAAACCAATGATTTAGCTCACAGCATATCGAAGATATGTTGATTCCCTACCTCTGACATGATATACCTCACCCACATTGATACTCCAAGGATGAAAAAATCCGATTGGTTAAGATGCAAGATATTGAAAAATATGCAGGACTGTTTTGGAAGTGGAGCCGGCGATGGGACTCGAACCCGCGACCTGCTGATTACGAATCAGCTGCTCTACCGACTGAGCTACGCCGGCTTGAAACTCTGTTGAAATACCGTATTTATGACACAAAATCAAGAAAAATTTTCGTTTCACTCACTGGTTAACCTGATTTATCAGAAAAATCAATCTGTTGAAATTATCGGTCTGCACGACGCAGATAAAGCATATCTGATTTCCAAGCTATATGCGACAGAAAAACGTCCGATACTGATGATCGCGCCTTCTGAAAAAGCAGCAGAAGCTTATATCAGAAATCTCGATTTTTTTATGAAACACAAGATGATCTGTTTGTTTCCGTGTTCGGAACCGACAGTTTTGAATTTTCTGACATCTTATCACGAGGCTTCCGCACAACGCATCCGCACGCTCTACGAAATCACCACCGAAGCATCGCCGATTATCGTCTCTTGCGCCAAAGCGTTATGCAAGAAAGTAATTCCCAAACAGGAGCTTATCGCTTATGCGGAACTGATTCTGGAAGGTGAAGAAATTCATCGGGAATCTCTGCTTGAGAAATTGACTCTCGGCGGCTATACCCACACAGCGATTGTGGAAGCACCCGGAGATTTTTGCATCAGAGGCGGCATTCTGGATATATTTTCGCCACTGTATCCTGATCCGATCCGAATCGAATTTTTCGGGGACACGGCAGAATCTCTGCGATTTTTTTCTGCTGCAACGCAGAGAAAACTGAAAAACATTCGTGAAGCCGTGATTCTGCCGGTCAAAGATCAGATCGGATCGGCAGGAACACTGTTCGACTATCTGCCGGATCAGGCACTGATTATCATGGATAATCCCGGAGAATCCGAATCTTCACTCGAACCGGAACAATGGACAGAATTAAAACAGGCAGCCGAGCAAAAACAGACGGTTTCATTCAAAACCATATCTGTGTCCGAAACACCCGCACTTCATCTGTCTGTTCAGGATAACAGCACCATCAGCCTTGAAATCAGAACTTATCCTGACAAAGAAGCGCGTCTTTCTCCACTGGCAGATTGGATTCGGGATAAGCAAACATCAGGATTTACGCCAGTAATGGTGTGCAGCACTTCGGTTCAGGCGGAAAGAACTGCCGCATTGCTGAAGCTTTATGGGATTCAGTCTGTATTGTCCGAAAGTTTTTCCGATATCCGGCTCGGCAAAAATGTTTTTCATATCTGCAAAGGTCAGTTGTGTTCAGGCTTTGTATGGGCAGATGAATCGCTTGCCATCATTACGGAAGACGAGGTTTTCGGCAAAAAGCAGCACCGGAAAAAACAACCGGTTTCTCAGGACAGGATCAAAGCCGAACTTTTGTCTCTGGAAGATTTGAAAACCGGCGATCTGATCGTTCATTCGGAACATGGTATCGGCAGATATCAAGGGCTTGAAAAAATCAGCATCGAAGGAATCGTCAATGATTTTCTGCTGATCGTCTATCGGGATGAGGACAAGCTCTATG
The DNA here is from genome assembly GCA_964564775.1 of uncultured Desulfonema sp. Lineage (GTDB taxonomy): Bacteria > Desulfobacterota > Desulfobacteria > Desulfobacterales > DYRC01 > DYRC01. The sequence goes on from CAZMDM010000344.1 coordinate 2,668, forward strand.
TTCCGGTGGATCGCATGAGCATGGTGCAGAAATACATGGGCGTTGATGAATCTCTGCCCATGCTCGACAAAATGGGTGGCAAGACTTGGGGAAAAGTCCGTGAAAAAGTTAAAAAATCCGTAGAAAAGATTGCCGGAGAACTGCTGAAACTGTATGCGGAGCGCAAGATTGTTACCGGTCATGCCTTCAGTGCGCCGGATAACTATTTCCGGGATTTCGAAGCCGGATTTCCGTATGAGGAAACCGAAGATCAGTTGAAAACCATCGAAGCGGTGCTGGATGATATGCGCTCCGAAACACCGATGGACAGGCTGGTCTGCGGTGATGTGGGATATGGCAAAACGGAAATCGCACTCAGAGCCGCGTTTATTGCAGTCAGCGACAGCAAGCAGGCTGCTGTTCTGGTTCCGACCACCATTCTGGCAGAACAGCATTTTGAAACCTTTTCAAGCCGATTTCACGGGTATCCGGTAAAAATTGCCTGCTTAAACCGTTTCCGATCCTCCAAAGAGCAGAAAGAAATCATCAAAGGGTTGGAAACCGGAAATATTGACATTGTGATCGGCACGCATCGCCTGCTTCAGAAAGATGTGAATTTCAAAGATTTGGGGCTGATCGTGATTGACGAAGAGCATCGTTTCGGGGTTAAACATAAGGAAAAGCTCAAAAAACTCCGAAGCAGTGTGGATGTGCTGGCATTGACCGCGACTCCGATTCCCCGAACCCTTCATTTGTCGCTGAGCGGTATCCGGGATATCAGCCTGATTACCACGCCGCCCGAAGATCGGAAAGCGATTATCACATACATCTGCCAATTCAATAAGGCGCTGATTTCGGATGCAATTCGCAAAGAACTTGCCCGCAAAGGACAGATTTTCTTTGTTCACAACAATATCCGCACCATCGGGCATGTGGCAATGATGCTGCAAAATCTGGTTCCCGAACTGCGTATGGATATTGCACACGGACAGCTTGGCGAAGATGAGCTTGAAAAAGTCATGCACCGTTTTGTCCGGCATGAGATTGATCTTCTGCTCTGCACCACGATCATCGAGTCCGGTTTGGATATTCCTGCGGCAAATACCATGATGATCAATCGTGCAGACCGATTCGGACTAGCGCAGATTTATCAGCTTCGCGGGCGTGTGGGACGCGGCGATGAGCAGGCATATTCGTATTTGTTTATTCCCAATGAAAACGCGCTGACCAAAGATGCTCAGAAGCGGCTCAAAGTACTGATGGAGCATAGCGATCTGGGTGCGGGTTTTCAGATTGCCATGAATGATCTGAAAATCAGAGGCGGCGGCACGATACTGGGCGCGTCTCAGTCCGGGCATATCGCGGCTGTGGGCTATGATATGTTTCTTCAACTCATGGAAAATGCGATTGCCGAATACAAAGGCGAAGAAGTCAGAACATCTCTGGAGCCAGAAATCAATATGCAGATGTCCGCATTGATTCCCGAATCCTATATTCCCGATATTGATCAGCGTCTGGGTGCGTATCGCCGTCTGACCAAGATGACGGATTTAAAGGAAATTTCGGATTTCAAAGACGAACTCACCGACCGATTCGGCGATCTGCCGGAAGAAGCAGTGAATCTCCTGATGAAAATTATGCTCCGGGTGATGTGCATCAAAGCGGGCGTCAAACGGCTCGATCTGGTGGGGCAGCAGTTGTCTCTGCGATTTTCGGATGCGCATCAGAAAAATCCTATGGGAATTGTGAAAATGGTAACCGAAAATCCGACAAAATTCGAGTTTTCGCCGGATCAGGTATTGAAAACCCGTGTTCTCAAGACCAACAGCAAGGCATTGGTGGAAATCAAAGGTATTCTGAAAGAAATGATTCATCATGTCAATTAGCTTTCATATCTATAAATTTACATCTTATCCGCCTTAATGCCCCCCGAGTACTCTGCCGAATTTTCATTGACCTCCGCGCCACAAATAGGGTATGAAAATAAAAACACATTATTACAGAGAGGTCTCGCTATGAGTACTGCTGAAATCCCCCCGTCTTCGAATTTTATTCGTGCTATCATTGACGAAGATATAAAGAATAACAAAAATAACGGTAAAGTGATTACCCGATTTCCGCCCGAACCCAACGGCTATCTACATCTCGGACATGCCAAATCCATCTGTCTCAATTTCGGTCTGGCAAGAGATTACAACGGCAGATGTCATCTGCGTTTTGACGACACGGATCCCACCAAAGAAAGCATGGAATATGTTGATTCTTTTCAGGAGGATGTAAAATGGCTCGGATTCGATTGGGGAGAACATCGCTATTTTGCGTCGGATTATTTTGACAAGCTCTATGACTTTGCCGTGCAGTTGATAAAGAAAGGCAAAGCATACATCGACAGCCTGAGCGCAGATGAGATTCGTCAATATCGGGGAACCCTGACCGAGCCGGGCAAAGACAGCCCGTATCGCAACCGTTCGGTCGAGGAAAATCTCGATCTGTTTGCCCGCATGAAAGCCGGAGAATTTTCAGACGGCGCGCATGTTCTTCGCGCCAAAATCGATATGGCATCTCCGAATATCGTGATGCGTGATCCCACGATTTACCGCATCCGCAAGGTTTCCCATTATCGCACCGGCGACCAGTGGTGCATTTATCCGATGTATGATTTCACACATTGTCTGTCGGATTCGCTGGAAGGCATCACGCATTCGATCTGCACGCTGGAGTTTGAAATCAACCGCGCGCTCTATGACTGGGTATTGGATACTCTGGAAACGCCCTGCCATCCGCAGCAGATCGA
>CAZMDM010000345.1:0-1668 GCA_964564775.1 uncultured Desulfonema sp.
GAACTGACCCACGTCAATGCGGAGCAGTTGGTTCCCAAGCCTTATTTGCGAGGTTCGATTGACGGAAAGCTCGAAGTTCGGGGAAATCTGAAACAGCCCTTGATCAAGGCGGATCTGAAAGGCAAAGCTCTTGAATCCGGCAAGGTTCACATCGGCGATGTCAAACTGAACGCGGATTTGAATGATACTGGAAATATTACGGTTTCGGCTCTTTTCATTGAAAATAAAAATTCTGAAATCAAGGCTCAAGGCAGTTTTCAGTTGTTCGATCACGGATTCAAAATTCATCCCGAAGTGCCGATCACGGCTGATCTTTCACTTTCCAATGCCGAACTCAAGGATTTCTGGGATAAAGAGTATTTTCGGGGAACCATTGACGGCAAAATTCAGGCTCGCGGAACTGTAAAAAATCTTGACGCGGCATTGCAGTTATCCGGCAGAAATATTGCGGTCGGCACAAATCAGATCGGTAATGTGGAAGCGGACCTGAAATTTGCCAAAGGAGAACTCAGAGCCGATGCACTTAAAATTTCCAATCGCCAGTCCTCATTGGCAGTTTCAGGCACAGCAAAGATTTTTGAAGAAAACCGATTCAAACCGCTGAAATCGCCGATGTTCGATCTGAAACTGTCGAGCGACAAGCTTCTGATCGAAAATTTTGTCAAAGGAATGAAGGGGTTTGTAACGGCATCCGCACATATTCGGGGAAAACCCGAAGCCATGTCCGGCGATATTCGGGCATACGCGAAAAATGTGGATACCGGGGTTCAGAAAATTCCCGAAATATTGCTAAATTCCAGATTGGATGGCGATAAGCTGATGCTTGATTCTCTACAGATTGCATTTGCGCCGGAGGAAGCGATTTCAGGCAGCGGATGGATATCTCTTCAAAAAACATTTGATATTACAATAAAAACAGAGGGAATTGCTTTGGCTCGGATTGATGCTGTCAGAAATAACGATTCGGTGGATGGCAGATTATGGCTGTCGTTGTCGGGAAAAGGCAGTTTGGACAATCCCGATGTTTCCGGTACCATCGGATTGAAAAAACTTAGTCTGAACGGAAAGCCGACTGACAATATGCTGTTTGATGTGGAAATCAGAGATCATCTTGCTAAAGTATCGGGAAAACTCAATTTCGATCTGGACAGCCGGTTTGATCTGAACAGTAAAAGATTTTCAGCATCGCTCCGTTTCAATCATACCGATCTTGCGCCGTATTTTGCGATTGTGGGTCAGGACGCGCTGAATGGTCATTTGAGTGGCATTCTCCGAGCTTCAGGAAACGCGGAGAATCCAGCAAGCATCCGGGCAGAGGCAAATCTCTCGGATATCGAATTGTTTCATAAAGATCGGGAGCTACTTCGCGCTCAGAACCTTACGGCAGTTTTTGCAGATAAAATTCTGATATTGCCACAAAGCCGTTTGCAGATTATGAAAAGCGGGTATGTCTCTGTTTCCGGTAAAGCTGATTCGGACGGAAATGCGGATATCACGATTGATCTGGAAAAAATCGGCTTTGACGTTCCCGAAACCGAACAGCGGCTGCATGACTTAAACGGCAAAATCCGAATTGCCAATCATCAGATCAGCTTCGAAGACATCAAAGGCGGATGGGACCTGTCTCTTATAACCAACGTACGCTTCCTACGAACTACTATGTCTAAA
>CAZMDM010000346.1:0-2712 GCA_964564775.1 uncultured Desulfonema sp.
TCCAGATGCTTTGCCGCTTCTGTTTCATCGAAATTTCTGTCGTCATTGCCGGTTACATACAAAATAATTCCTGTTTTCATTGTCTTTTTCTCCTTTATCTCAAGCCTGCAACTTTTTGCAGGATGTACACCACTTCTTCCATGCCGATTTTTCCGTCTCCGTTCACATCCGCGCATACAGAAACATCGGTAACCCGAATACCCGATACAATTCTCAATGCGATAATCGCGTCTGTCAAATCTACTGTGCCGGAGCCGTCCACATCGCCGGGAAGACACATAAACACCACTTTCTGGGGATTCAGATTCGTTGAAATCCGGGTAACGACCGAGTTATCTGCGGTGTTGAGAACCACGATCTCGGCATCCGTGCTGTTGCAGACCCAGAGCCGTCCCTGCTGATCCGAGTATGTTCCGGCTTCCATTCCCGCAATATTTTTGTGCTGCAATGCCGCAACCGCAACGATTCCCGTAGCTGTTTTATACGAATACAGCGTATTGTCTCCCCAGCCGTCATATCCGACAAAATAACCGTTTTCCGGCGATATCATTGCCATTCCCGAAATATTGCCGTAAGGATGATTTGTGCTGTCGCCGTCATCCAGAAGCATCTGAGGCTGATAGGTATTCGGATTGATGACTGCGATCCCGCCGCTGTAATCTGCCGGTTTGCCGGACCATGATGCGGCATATCCGCCCGCGCCCTGAACATAAATCGTGTCATTCTGTGCCAGATATTGAATCGCGCTCGGATTTCGGATAGGAAGCGGAATCCCTTTGACGCCATCGGAATTGGCAATGCCGGTGTTGATTTCCAAACCTGTGGCAGTATCGAAAACCGCAATATACGCGGTATTGCTTGCTGACCAATTGTCTTTCTGATTCAATCGCTGAAGTACGATAAAGACTTTGTTTTTCACAAATAAGCCCGAAACCATTTCGGGAATGCCATCGGAATCTGCATAAGAGCTTAAATCCAGCTCGCCGATTTTGAATCCTGCCTGCGTTGCTGCGGAAGGATTCACCAGCCATGCTTTACTTTTTCCATATCGGAGCAGACATGCCAATTGCGAATTTAAAAAAATCAGTCCATACGGATTGCTGCTGCCCTGCTCTCCGCTATCATTGGTGGAAAACTGCCATATCGGAACACTTGGCGCATTGATGTGAAATTTGGTGATGTTATCTGATTGATAGCGTTCAATCCGATAAAAATAATCCTGATACGCGCTTACCGTAACGTCCGATGTCGAAGTCGGAAGCAGGTTATTCAGCGCGGCTCCGGTTTTCACATCAATCACCGAATGCGCGCCGCTCGAGTAATCCGCAGCAGTCGTTGCCACAACTGCTTTCTGGGCATGAGATGTTGTCGCCATTGCGAAAAAAATAGCACCTGCAAGAATCATCTGTTGAAAAAACTGTTTTCTCATTTCTTCAAAAAACCTCCTTCATATTAATACCTTGAAATACCTTGAAATCAATTTCAAGGCTGATAGACAAAGCAGGCTGAAGCCGGCTCATATCCAGCGCCCTTCAGGGGGCTTCAGCTTATAGCCGGGCGATTTATCGCTCGGTCATTAAAATTTATACTGCACATTGACATACCAAGCTCTGCCCGGCATCGGATAGCCGTTGAAATCTTCATAGCGATCATCGCGGATATTTTGGGCTTCGAGAGTGAACAGCCATGATCTGAACAGCCATGATATGCCGATATTGACTTCGTTTTTGGCATCTGCCGGCAGCAGATTCGCGCTGTCATAATACATGCCGCTTTCTCGGATATATTCCGCCCAAAGCTTTCCCCTCTTGAGAGGGGTCCGGGGTGTGTCAGGGATGTCCGCCTCGATTCTGCTTCTGTAAGCTGTCTCGAATCTGCCCGGAAGCTGCTTGCCGTCAAATGCCTTGATTCCGCTTTGATTTTCCGTATCCTGCCAAGTCGCGTTGAGCGAAAACCGGAAATGCGATAAAAATTCGGCAGTGACACCTGCTTCGATGCCGTTAATCTCTGCTTCCGCGATATTGGCAGATTTGCCTACACCTCGTGCGTCATACACGCGGGTAATCAGATCATCCGCGTTATTTTCAAATCGGACCAAATTCAGAGAAATCCTCTGTATCCATTTGTTCTGCATCTGATAACGGATTTCCGCGCCGATGTCGGTATTGATGCCTGTTTCCGGCTTCAGATCAGGATTTCCGATGAAAAATCCGCGATCTCCGAACATCTCGAAAAACGAAGGCTCGCGGAAATATTTTGCTGCATTTGCTTTGAAAACAAGCCATTGCGAAGCCTGATACTTCACGCCGATCTGCGGACTGAAGGATTCTTTCGTATCGCTGATTTCTTCAAGCCGAATGCCCCAATTGCTTTCTGCGGAATCCAGCGTATCCTGTATCCGCAAATATCGGATAGCCGGCGTAATCATGAGCTTTTCGGCAAGCAGAATCACACTGTCCTGAATGCCCATTGCATAACTGACTCGCGAACTGTCATGCGGCGTGGTTTTTTGCAGAAGGTCTTCGGGGGTATAGGTTTCATATCCCAGATCGAGGTTGGCTTGCAGAATGTGATGTTCACTCAGCCACTCGGCAAACAGATTTGCGCCGAAACGCTCGGTAGTATATCGGCTGTGCTGATCTCCGAGTCCGATATGCCCGCCTCTGTCATCGTATTCTTCCTGTTTCCACGAATAATCCAGACGGGTGCGGG
>CAZMDM010000347.1:0-2377 GCA_964564775.1 uncultured Desulfonema sp.
TGGCACGCCGGAAGCGTAACAGTGGTGGAAAGCACCAGAAACTGCATAACCAAACCCAAAAACCGGAGGCCTCTTTTCAGCCTCAGCTTGATTTTTTGCTGAACCGTCGTTCTGGCTTCTTCTCTGGGACCCAGGGCCTGACCGAAAAATACCGACGCATGAGTCAGCAGACGGATTTCTTCTTCGGTCCAGGGACGATTGCTCCACCGCTCGAGCCATAACGCATACATCGGCTGTTTGCCTGGAGGCGGAAGAATCGGCAGCCACAGCAGTTGAGTTCCGCCCATCGATTCCAAAATCTTTTCAGTATTGGGAATCTTGGTTTCGGAAGGCACGGTGTCCCGTGACAGGATTTTCGGCTCGCTTTCATCTGCGTAAAGCTTTCGGACTTCATGAATCGCCTCGGCAAACGGATTATCCTGTGTCGGCTCCAGATCACCGGAAATACACAAAATTCTGTCCTTACCTGTCAGAGGAGCGATCACCGCGCGCTCGGTTTTGACAATCGTATGAATCTGATTGACAATGATATTTCCGGCTTTTTCCAGAGATTCGGCTTTGAGTGTTGCCACAGCCAGATTGACCAGACGCGCCAAAACCGTATTGATCGCTGCCTGCTGTGCCTGAGGCTGTTGCTGCTGAGGGTGCATCATAATCACCCGATTCTGATCCGCGGCTCTTGGCTCTGCAATTATTCTATTCGGCTCCAAGTTTCAACACTCCTTTCATTCCGGGAACCAGATGGGCTTTTTTGCGTTCCGCAGCATCCACCACCCAGTAAATTTTGACCGTGTTGCTGCGGACATCCACCTGCGGAAAGGAAACCTTGAGTTTTGCCCGCACATCCTGCTTCACATCGGGAAAATAAAAAGTATCGCTTCTTCCGGGTTTCAGATTGACAGCAATTTCTGAAGGAATATCCGAGACTATTCTCAGTCTGTCCGGATCATACATTTCCACAACCGGCTGACCGGAGCGAACCCACTCGTGCGGCTGAATATGACGGTTGACAATCACGCCGTCAAAGGGTGCACGAACCTGAGATCGCTCAATGATATTCTGAAGCAATTCAAGTTCTTTGGCATTGACTGCCAGATCCGTTTCCGCCTTGATTCTCTCATCCTCTGTTGACATGCCTTTTTCATTGAGTTTGGTCAGATTGTCCAACTGACGGACAAGGTATTTCCGGGTAATCTCATATTCCTGTTTTTTCAGCAGTACATCTTTATGAAATACGGTTGCCACAGGAGATCCCCGCCTGACTCTGTCTCCCACATCCACATTGAATTCCGTCAACGTGCCTTCCCGTTCCGAAGCCAGAATCGCTTTGGATTCCGCCTCGATCACCGCGGGAAACTGCTCCGCAGCAGCAATACCCGTCAGTGTTCCCAGTATCAGCACGATATTTACCAAATATTTCATCCTGATTTTCCTTTGAGTTCTTTGATGATACAAAAGATCTGTAATATATCAGATTCTTTCGGAAAGATAAAGCATGTTTTCAAATCCCTGTCAAATCTGGTGATTCGGAGCGAAAATCAGTGTAACTTATCACTGATAAGTACTGTGGGTAGTAGCATACTAACTAATCGGAAAGTTTTATCTTTCAGGACATTTGCCGATGTTTTGGATCACCGTAAAAAAATCATTGTAAAAAGAAGTGTTAAGTGTTAAGTGAAATTTTTATATAACACATAACAACTGACACACAACACCTATCTATGGAAGCTCTGATTTCATTCATATTATGTATTTTGCTGACCCCGGCGGTCAAAAAAATAGCCGCATATCGGGGATGGATGGCATATCCGGTAAAAGATCGGTGGCATAAAAAGCCGACTGCTCTGATGGGCGGAATTGCCATTTATAGTGCTATGAGTATCCCCTTGCTGCATACTGCTGATATTGCTTCAATTTCACTGCATCTTGCCGGCTTTTCGGAAGAAACATCTCTACCATCGTTCGGTGTGGTCTTCTGGATCGGCGCGACACTGCTGTTCGCATTGGGCGTGGTAGATGATTTTTACCGCATCAAGCCGCAGACCAAGCTGGTGGGACAGATTCTGGTGGCATCGCTGGTGGCATTTCTGGGATTCCGGCTGCAATGGTTCCGTTCACTGACGCTGGATACGCTGATTACGATTTTCTGGATTGTCGGCATTACCAATGCCCTGAACCTGATTGACAATATGGACGGACTGTGCGCGGGCGTGGGCATGATTGCGGCAGCGTATATGGCATTTTTGTTATCCGCATCCCATCCCGAAGCCGCGGTCGCAGCATTGGCACTTGCCGGAGCCGCTGGCGGATTTTTATGCTACAATTTCAATCCGGCTTCGATTTTCATGGGTGATTGCGGCAGTCTGGTGATCGGGTT
>CAZMDM010000348.1:0-3731 GCA_964564775.1 uncultured Desulfonema sp.
CGGGAATGTCCATTGCATGGCAGCTGAGGCAGAAAGGGGAGGAAGCAGGAGTCTACGATCATTCCGAAAAGACAGGGGGCAAAAGCGCAGCAGGCATTCCCAGGACCTGTCTGCCTGAAGATGATCCCACAGCCGAATTGGAAAGGATCCGAAAGGTGATTCGCCATGTTCATCTTCAGCAGTAGTTGAGCAAAAAGGATGTGGAAACCCTGAGAGAAGATTATGACTTCCTTGTGATTGCATCCGGCGCACAGAAGCCCCGCGTGATTCCGGTTCCCGGCAAAGAACGGCTGATTACCGCGCTTGATTTTCTGATCAAGGCAAAAGAAAACAAAATTTCTGTGGGCAAAAAAGTAGTGATTATCGGCGCGGGCAATGTGGGCTGTGATGTGGCAACCGAAGCGCATCGTCTGGGCGCGGAAGATATTTTGCTGATTGATATTCAGGAGCCGCTGTCTTTCGGCAAAGAGCGCAAAGAAGCGGAAAAAGCCGGCGCGAAGTTCCGAGATCCTTGTTTTACCAAAGAAATTACGGCGGAAGGTGGGAGGCTGACCACCGGAGAGGTGATTCCTGCCGATACCATGATTATTTCCATCGGCGACGCGCCTGATCTGAGTTTTGTGCCGGATAATATCGAAACAGATCGGGGATTTGTCAAGGTCAATGAGTATTTTCAGACCACGGATCCCAAGATTTTTGCGGTTGGCGATGTGGTCAGACCCGGACTGCTCACCGATGCTATCGGCGCGGGCAGAAAGGCAGCAAAAGCCATTGAGGATATTTTCAAGGGCGAGCATCCCACGCTGGATCAACGAAAAATGATCAACCGGCATCGCATGACGCTGGAATATTTCGATCCGAGAATTCTGGAATTCAAAGATACGGATCAGTGCGGCATCGAATGTGCGTCCTGCGGCGCGTGCCGGGATTGCAGTATGTGCGTAACGATTTGTCCTCAGAATGCCATCAGCAGAAGAGGCAAAAATGGCAGCGGTTACGAATATGTCGTTGATCCCGAACGCTGTATCGGCTGCGGATTCTGCGCGGCAGCTTGTCCGTGCGGCGTTTGGAATCTGGTGGAAAATTTTACCATGGAATAAGATTGTTTCAGATGGGGGCGGTGGAGACGCCGCCTCTTTACAAGAAAATAGCAGAGAAGCGAATGATGAAAAAATGGACGGTTAAAGATCGCTACGGAAATACCGTTTATCTTACAGAAGAACGCTGGCAGCATATTTTGGAATCACGCCCTGAATTGGAACCGTTTTCTGAATTATTTCCAGAAACGATACGGTCGGGACATCGCAAACAGGATGCTATGATACCTAATGAATATAGATATTTCAAACAGTTTGATGAACTCCTGCCTGATAATAATCATCTTGTGGTTATCGTTGTGTTCAGAACACAGATAGATGAAACGGGAAATTGTATTCCCAACAATTTCGTTGTTACCGGATGGGCAAAACATATTATTCCGAAACAGTGAGGCATAAATGAATTATAAAGAATTGAAGACAGATAACGGAGAAAGTATTCGCTTGGAATATGATGAAGAAGGGGATATTCTGGAAATTTTCTTCGGGGAAAATGAACCTGCAACCGGCGTTGAACTGACCGATAATATTCTGTTACGAGTCAATCGGACTGCTAAAAGAGCGGTGAGCCTTACTATTCTTCATTTTTCGATTTTGGCAGAACGCACAGAATACGGTCCGCGTAGTTATCCTCTGAGTGACCTGAAAGCATTGCCGGAAGATTTGCGGGAATTTGTCATACACGCTGTTACCAGCGCACCCGTTAATCAGTTTCTCAAGGTATCGTATTTTCAAGCTTCTCAGGTAAAACGCATTCCGTTCACTTATGTTGAGCCATTACGTTTTGCTTCTGCTGCATAAAAATTTTGAAAGGGTAAAATTATGGAAAACCAGAATGATGAGACAAGTTCATTGATTTTGGATTCGCTTGAAATACATAATTTCCGGGCATTCGAACATCTGCTGATCGAAAAGCTCGGAAGAGTGAATCTCATTGTCGGAAAAAATAATGTGGGGAAAACTTGTGTTTTGGAGGCGTTGCAGTTGTATGCGAGTCAGGCTTCCGAAGATGTTATAAAAGAAATTTTGAATGCAAGAGATGAACCTGCGAGCATACCTGATATAAGAACTAATTTAGGAGCAAAATGTTTATTTCATAATGGAATTCATAAACAAGATTTAGAAGGAGAATGGATCAGAATAGGAAGCAAAAATGGAGTAAATAAATCTTTTGAATCTACAAAAGATATCGGATTAGAGGATGATGTTGATGAAGATAATATGCCACCAGATGTTATTTTGATTAGAGATATTATGATTAGTTTTTCAAAATTTCGCAAAACTACATATATACATAGGTTTGGATTTGTATCTGATAAGGGTATAAATAGCGAATATAAAATCAAAAGACTAAGAGATATTACTATATATCCACCCGATTTAGACAAGAAAATATTCGATATTATTCGTAAGCAATTTGAACCATTTGAAGGATATAATGACGATTGTATAGAAAAAACCAAGTATTTGCTTAATGTTCTTCGTATCATCGAACCCAATATTGAGGATATAGATGTATATAATGATACTCATAGAGAAAAAATCAAGCGTGTTATCAGAGTCAGATTATCAACATCAAAGACTCCTGTTTTGTTAAGCAGCTTGGGCGAAGGAATGAACCGCCTGCTCGGAATTGCGCTTGCTTTGGTTAATTCAAAAGACGGATTTTTACTCATTGATGAAATTGACAATGGCATTCACTATTCTGTTCAACCTGATTTGTGGCGTCTGATATTCGAAGGTGCAAGGCGAATGAATGTTCAAGTATTTGCCACTACACATAGCTGGGATTGCATTGAAGCATTTCAGCAGGCAGCGACCGAAAGCGGCACAAATGACGGAATGTTGATCAGTCTGCGCCAGAAGAAAAAAACCCCGGGACATGTTATCGGTGTTATATTCGAAGGAAAAGATTTGGAAATTGTTACGCGAGACAGAATTGAGGTGCGTTGACAATGAAAAATTCGAATGTTCTGCTTGTTGAAGGCAAAGATGATCTTTATGTGATTGCGGATTTACTCAAATATCACCTCAAGATTGATGATGTTAAGAAAGTCGTTAACATCAAAGATAAAGAAGGAATTGAAAATCTTTTAGAGAGCATTCCCGATGAAATAAAGGCAAGCAGCATAGAGCGCATCGGAATTGTAGTTGACGCGGACAAAAAGATTGAAGATCGTTGGAAAGCTCTTTATAATCGTTTGAAAATTCTGAATATAGATGTTCCGAATATGCCTGAGCCGGATGGAACAATTTTAAATTTCACAAGAGCTGATGATCAGGAAATCCGCATCGGAATATGGATTATGCCGGATAACAAAATTCCCGGAATGCTGGAAGATTTTCTTTCATTTCTGATTCCTGAAAAAGATATGCTTTGGGACAGAGCAAAAACTTGTGTGGCGCAGATTCCGAAACAGGAATTTTCGTTTGATATCGGAAATAAAGATTTGTTTTCTTGGCATAGAAAAGCAGAAATTTATACATGGCTCGCATGGCAGAAAGAACCGGGAAAGCCTTTCGGAACAGCAATTTCTGAAAAATATCTTGATCCGAACACGCCTCATGCCCAAAAGCTGACGGATTGGCTCAATAAGTTATTTGAATTGTAAGGAATGAAAAGCTATGTATATC
>CAZMDM010000349.1:0-6715 GCA_964564775.1 uncultured Desulfonema sp.
GTTCTGTCGAATATGTAAATCCCTCGTTCTGCGAGTTTTTCGGAATTTCCGATCCGTCCGAGTCTCTGATCGGAATGTCCAGTGAGGAAGTCAAACAAAAAATATCAGAACCTGTTTCAGCGGAGCAGCGTATCAAAGAAATTCTGGAGAAGAATGTTCCCGTATTGGGCGAGGAAGTGCATCTTGTCAGCGGCAAAACGGTGATCAGGGACTATATTCCTATTCTTGTTGACGGAAAGCCGTGCGGACGATTATGGCATCATCAGGACATCAGTGAGCGCAAAAAGGCGGAAGAAGACTTGAAAAAAGCCAAAGAAACTGCCGATGCTGCCAACCGCGCCAAATCCGAATTTTTAGCCAATATGAGCCATGAAATCCGAACCCCCATGAATGCAATCCTCGGTTTTGCCGAAATTTTAAGCCAAAAACTCACGGACAGCCAGCACAGACAGTATGGCAGAAACATTCTGACCAGCGGAGAAACCTTGCTGGCACTGATCAACGATATTCTGGATCTGTCAAAAATTGAAGCCGGAAGGCTGACATTGGAATACGAGCCGGTCAGTCTGAAGCAGGTATTGACGGAAATCCAGCAGATATTTATGCAGAAAATCGAACAGAAAGGTCTGGAACTGAGAATATCGCTCGCGGACAATGTTCCCGAAAAACTGATGCTGGACGAAATCCGAATCCGGCAGATTCTCATCAATCTGGTCGGCAATGCGATCAAGTTCACGGAAAAAGGCTATATCAGCATCCGTGCGGAGTGTGAAGAGACACAAAGGAATATAGGCGCAGAGGGACAGAGGCGCGGAAGTGTGGAGAACGGAGAACTTTGTGCCTTTGTGCCTTCTTTTTGCACTTTGAACTTTGCAATCGAAGATACGGGCATCGGCATTCCCGAAGATCAGCAATCCGTGATTTTTGAAAACTTCGGGCAGAGAGCGGGTCAGAGCGCGAAGCAGTATGGCGGAACCGGACTCGGGCTGGCTATCAGCAAAAAACTTGTGGAACTGATGCACGGAAATATATCGCTTCAGAGTGTTGTGGGAAAAGGTTCTGTGTTTCGGATACGGCTTTCTCATGTCGGAATTGCGGATTCGGGCGAAGATGATGCCGGCAGATTCCACGCTCAGGACATTCCTGCCGAATTCGATCCTGCGACAATTCTGATCGTGGACGATGTGCGTGCAAACCGGGAACTTGTGAAAGGCTATCTGGAAGACAGTCGCCTGTGCTTTATCGAAGCAGACAGGGGTGAAATCGCGATAGCAATTCTTTCGGAACAAATGCCTGATCTGATTCTTATGGATCTGCGGATGCCCGGCAAAGACGGATATGAAGCCACCAAAGAAATCAGACAGATGGAAAGATTTCGCAATATTCCGATTATCGCGCTGACCGCATCGGCAATGAAAGACGCGGAAGAAAAAATAAAAGCCATATTTGACGGATACCTGAGAAAACCGATCAGTAAAAGACTGCTGATCGAAGAATTGAAAAAGTTTTTGTCATGCCGAACTGAAGTACGATCCGAATCCTCGGTGGGTTATCTGCCCCCTGTTTCGGATTTGTCGGAAGAAGAATGTGTTGAAATCATTCAGGCATTGAAAAATCTGCTCCCGGAATGGAAGGAAATCAGAGATACGTTTTTTATTGATGATATAGCCGATTTTGCGGATAAAATCATATATATTTCACATAAATACGATTGTAACTTACTGAAAGACTACGGGAAATCGCTATATGAGGCAACACAGAGCAACCATTTCAACGATATGGAAAAGCTGATGGAGGGCTTTCCTGATATGATTGAAAGATTCGAAGAAAGCATGTAATATGACATACGGCGATATGAAAAAGTTAAAACAAGATAATACGGATATACCGGCGGAGCAGTATGAAGGCTGAAATCATTTTTATTATTGACGATATGCCTGCGAATCTTGGCGTTTTATTCGAAGCATTGGAGAAAAAAGGCTTTAAAGTTCTGGTGGATACGGATGCGGAAACCGCCATCGAAGCCGTGCGGCAGGTTCATCCTGATGTGATCCTGCTGGATGTGGTCATGCCCGGCACAGACGGCTTCGAGGTTTGTCGGCGTCTGAAGTCGGATAAAACCACCCGCGATATTCCCGTAATCTTTATGACCGCACTGGACGATACATCGGATAAAGTCAGAGGACTGGAACTCGGTGCATCGGATTATATTACCAAGCCCTTTCAGATCGATGAACTTCTGGCTCGCCTCAACACTCAGCTGACGCTGCGCGATCTTCAGCGATCCGTGATTCGGGCAAAGCAGGAATGGGAGAGGACTTTCGATGTTGTACCGGATATGATCGCCATTCTGGATAAAGATTACCGGATTGTGCGGGTCAACAAAGCGATGGCAGAGCGTCTGAATCTAGATTTCAAAGACTGTGTCGGCAAGCTTTGTTATCAGATGATGCACGGAACCGATCAGCCTCCGTCATACTGCCCCAATGCTATGCTTCTGAAAGATTACAATGAGCATATTGTCGAGGTGAATGAAAGCCGGCTCGATGCGAATCTGCTGGTAACGGTCTCTCCGATTTTCAACCCGGACGGGCAGTTGCTCGGCAGCGTGCATGTTGCCCGCGATATTTCACGGCAGAAACAGGTTGAAAAAGAACTGAAAGATGCCAAAGAAGCGGCTGAGGCGGCAAATCGCTCCAAATCCGAATTTTTGGCAAATATGAGCCATGAAATCCGAACGCCAATGAACGCGATTCTGGGCTTTGCCGAGATTTTAAGTCAGAAAATCACAGATCATCAGCACAGACAATATCTGAAAACCATTCTGAAAAGTGGAGAAACCCTGCTGGCGTTGATCAACGATATTCTCGATCTGTCCAAAATCGAATCCGGAAAACTCGAATTGGAATACGAGCCGGTCAATATCCGGCAGATGATGACGGAAATCCGGCAGATGTTCATTCCGCGTGCAGAGCAGAAAAATATTGAACTGAAAACGGAAATCGCAGATGAGGTTCCCGAACTGCTGATTTCGGATGGCGTGAGGCTGCGCCAGATTCTGATCAATCTGGTTGGAAATGCGATCAAATTCACAGACAAAGGCTATGTCAGAATCCGTATCAACTGCGAAATGGAAGAGAATACCGTTGTGCCTTCTTCTTGCACGTTGCACTTTGAAATCGAAGATACGGGAATCGGCATTCCCGACAATCAGCAGACGCTTATTTTTGAAAGCTTCCGTCAACAGGAAGGGCAGAAGAACAGAAAATACGGCGGTACCGGGCTGGGGCTGACGATCAGCAAAAAATTGGCGGAACTGATGAATGGCAATATATCGCTTCAAAGCCGGGAAGGCATCGGCAGCAGATTCGGAGTACGGCTGAATCATCTGAAAATTGCCGACCCGACAGAATGCCATGACAATCCATCCCAGATACGGGATATCCCGGCAGACTTCGATCCGGCAAGCATTCTGCTGGTGGATGATGTGCGTGCCAACCGAGAGCTTATCAAGGGGTATCTGGAAGATAGCCGTTTGCGCTTCATCGAGGCAGACAGCGGCGATAATGCATTGCAGATTCTTCACGAAAAAATGCCCGATCTGATTCTCATGGATCTGCGGATGCCGGGCAGGGATGGCTACGAAATCACCGGAGAAATCAGGAAAAATGATATGTTCAGCCATATTCCGATCATTGCGATGACCGCGTCTGTGATGAAGGAGGATGAAATCAGAATACAAGGGTTGTTTGACGGATATCTGAAAAAGCCGGTCAGCCTGAAGTTTTTGATCGAAGAACTGAAACAATTTCTGCCATGCAGAGACTCGGACAGAAAGCAGGCTGACGAGATCAGAAATAATCCGGTTTCAGATATTCCTGAAGAGCATCTTTCTGAAATTATAGAAATATTAAGCAGCATGATGCCCGAATGGGAAGAAATCCGGGATATGTTTTTTATTGACGATGTGGCAAAATTTGCTGAAAAAATTACAGATACTGCCCGGAAATACAAGTTCGGAATATTGGAAGATTACGGACGGGCGCTCTGTGATGCGGCTCAGAGCAACCATCTTGATGAAATGGAAAAGCTAATGTCGGAATTTCCAGATATAGTTGAGAAAATTAAATAAATGCTTGACAGGAGATGAAAGTAATGAAAAAAATTTTGTATTTGGGAATACTTATGTTGATGAGTATTGCTTTTTCCGCTTATGCGGATGCGGATCAGACTATTGTTGCTGCAAAGGTAAGCAATGCGCCGAAGATAGACGGTATCGGAGAGGATCCGGAATGGAACAAAGCCTTTCCGATCATCACTCAGGAGAATATCGGAAAAGTCGAAGTAAGTCTGAAAGCGGTTTATACAGACAAGGAGATTTTTTTTCTGGTGATGTTTCCGTGTGAGAAAGAGTCAAGACAGCACAGGTCTCTGATTTGGGATAAAGAAAAGAAAATGTATATGATCGGTCCCGACAGAGAAGACAGTTTCGTGTTCAAATGGAATATGGAACCCAAGCGGGTCGATCTGAGTGTATATGCAGATAATCCTTACAAATCCGATATATGGTATTGGAAAGCCTGCCGAACCGATTCCGCAGGATACGCTGATGATAAATATGACATTCTGTCTATGGACAAGATGCCGGATTCGACCAAAATCATTTCCAGAAAAGGAAATACATTTTATTACGGAAGATACGGTGATGAGGGAAAAGCCGCTTATTCTGCCGAGGATCCTCCGATAGAATATAAAGGGGATAAAGTGCCGATGTTCAAACTCAGTCCTCCGAGTGGAAGCAGAGCCGATATTGCGGCAAAAGGACAGTGGAAAGACGGAAAATGGACAATAGAGTTCAGGCGTCTGCTGTTCACCGGAAATCAGGATGATGTCCAGTTCGACACCAAAGGAAATTATCAGTTCGGAATCGCACTGTATGAAATTGCGGGACAGAAACCCGATCCCAAAGAGAAATATTATGGAGCAGGGGATGTCAGCGAAACTCTGTTTCTGAAATTTGCCGATTCACAATGAGCCAAGCTGAACCGGGATTCTCAGGATTAGAAGATTAGCGGGATGATAATCTTGGTAAATTCTCAAATCCTGAGAATCATGGTCAGACACGAGGTACACATGATGCTGTCTTTTAAAACAACAAGAAATCTGGGACTTGCTTTTCTTCTTTTCACAATTATAGCGATATGTGTTTTTTCTCTTTACAATGTTGAAAAAATTGCCGAATCTATGAAGTCGGTTGTTGCGGCAGAGACGCCGGTTCGTGAAAAAGCCGATACAATCACCCGAATACTGATCGAAGCCAAAAATTCATTCGAACTGTATATCCGAAGAGACAAAGTTGATTTCAAAGAAATTATTGCGGGTTTGGACAGACTGACAGAAGAAGCGTTGCTGCTGGAAAAAATGACAGGAAATCAGACAGATATTTCCGAACAGCTTATAACTATCAGGACGCTGATTCTTTATCTGGTCGAAGAAGAAGAAAAATATCCCGCAGGCGATACCAGACTCATGCTCAGAGAATCGGTGCAGCAGAAAATGAGCGATCTGTATAAAGCTCTTTTCGAAACAGGCAGACATCTCAGAGATATGCCGGAAAATTCGAAATTTTCAGCAGAAGAAACGCATCAACGGATGAGTAGAATACTGTCCGATATTACAGGCTTGTTTTATCGGTATCTGAAGGTGAATATCAGCCTGAGCGAAGTGCTTACCCCCTTGGACAGGGTTGTTAAAGAATGTGCTGTTCTTGAAGCAATGGTCGGAAAAGATGAAAAAGCCGCAATTGTAGAACTGACCGCGAATATCGCCAAGTTCAGGCTTTATATTCTGAATTATGTCGGACAGGAGCAAGTGTTATACGAAAGCAGTGATACGCTTCAGAAAATGAGAGAATCGGCACTGAAAATTCAGGGGGATGTGCATAAATCGCTGATCGAATTCGGGCAGAAAATCGAAGACAGAATCCGCGCGAATCAGCGTCGGATGCTGATGATTGCGGATCATATCCGATATATGATGATGGCGGGCATTCTTGCCGGAATCCTGATTGCCGCAGCCGGAGCATTCGTGATGAGCCGCGCGCTGATGATGCCGATCAATCATCTGATCGAGGCTACCCGGAAGCTTGCCGGAGGGGAACTGAGTTATCGGACGGAAATCATATCCGAAGATGAAATCGGACAATTGTCTGCTGCTTTGAATCGCATGGCAGAAGAGCTTCAGCGCATTACCGTATCCCGCGACCTGCTTTCCGAAGAAATCAGAGAGCGCAAAAAAGCGGAGCAGGAAGTCCTCAGAGCCAAAGAAGCTGCCGAAGCCGCCAACCGCGCCAAATCCGAATTTTTGGCAAACATTAGCCATGAAATCCGAACACCCATGAATGCCATTATGGGGTTCACCCAATTGCTTGCTTCCCAGTTGAAAGACGAACATCAGAAAAACTACATTCGGACCATTCAGTCAAGTGCTAAGAATCTGCTCAGACTGATCAGCGATATTCTCGATCTTTCCAGAATCGAAGCCGGAAAACCGGACATCAGATATGCTCCGTTCGATCTGTATGATCTTTTCAATGATATCAGAGAGTTTTTTTCCCAGAAAATATCCGAAAAAAAACTCGATTTTATCATGGAAATTTCTTCCGATATTCCCAGAAGCCTGATTCTGGACGAAGTCCGGCTCAGACAGATATTGC
>CAZMDM010000350.1:0-2373 GCA_964564775.1 uncultured Desulfonema sp.
GGGACTGCCTCGAATATCATTCCCGAACATGCGGATATCGAAGGCACAATCCGCACGCTGGATGACGAAATTCGGCAGAAAATCTTCAGACGGATCCGGGAATTGCTCAACGGTTTCGAGCTTGCTTACGGTATTTCAGCAGCTTTTCACATTTCCGATGGCGGCTATCCGGTGGTCAACAATCATCCTGAATGGGTAAAACATGCAGAATCCTGCGCCAAAGAAATTCTGGGAGAAGCTCATGTTCATTGCGAGCGTCCGAGAATGGGCGCGGAAGATTTTGCATTTTTCTGCCAAAAATGGCGCGGCATGATGCTGGGCATCGGATGTCATTACCCGGACAAAGGCTTTTGCTACGGACTTCATTCGCCGCATTTCGAAATGGATGAGCGGGCATTGAGCGCGGCAGTCAGAGTATTCAGCCGGATTCTGACAAGATTATGAAAATCGAATCGGTTCGGCATGATAAGAAATCAGAGCTTGACATCCGATACTGAAAAGGAATAAAAACGCCGTGCTATGAAATCATCTGTAAAAAATGAAACGATTCGAAATATTGCGATTATTGCCCATGTAGATCACGGCAAAACCACGCTGGTGGATGCCATGTTCAGACAAAGCGGCTTGTTCAGAGAAGGTCAGGATGTCAGTGAACGCCTGATGGACTCGATGGAATTGGAACGCGAACGCGGCATTACCATTGCGGCAAAAAACTGTTCCGTAATGTGGAAAGGCGTCAAGATCAACATCATTGATACGCCGGGTCATGCGGATTTCGGCGGCGAAGTGGAGCGCGCGTTGTCTATGGCTGACGGCGCATTGCTGTTGGTGGATGCTTCCGAAGGACCTCTGCCTCAGACAAGGTTCGTGCTGAAAAAGACCTTTGACGCGGGACTCAAGGTTATTGTGGTCATCAACAAAATTGACCGCAAAGACGCGAGACCCGATGAAGTTCTCAATGAAATCTATGATCTGTTTATTGATCTTGCGGCAGATGAAGATCAGTTGGATTTTCCGGTGCTGTATGCCATCGGTAAAAAGGGCGTTGTTCAGCAGACGCTTGAAGAAACAGGGGAAAATCTCAACATTCTCTTTGATACGATTTTAAAGGAAATCCCCGCGCCCGAATATCATCCCGAAGAGCCGTTTCAGATGCTGGTTTCTGATCTGGGATATTCGGATTATATCGGCAGACTGGCTATCGGCAAAATTTTCAACGGCAGAGCCAGATCCAACGACAGCTTGGTGTGTATTGCCGAAAACGGAGAGCATATTCCGCTCAAAGTTACTCGTCTGCAAAGCTATGCGGGCATCAGTTTCAAAGAAACCGATGCTGCCGAACCGGGTGATATTGTGGTCTTATCCGGCATCGAAGATGTCAAAATCGGCGATACGATCTGCACCAAAGAATCTCCCAAAGCACTGAAACGCATCAGCGTGGACGAACCCACAGTGTCCATGCGATTTACCATCAACACCTCTCCGTTTGCCGGAAAAGAAGGCAAGTATGTGCAATCTGCCCGAATCCGTGAAAGATTGATGAAAGAAACTCTCCGAAATGTCGCGATCCGCGTGGAAGACAGCGATGAGCGGGAAGTTCTGGTGGTCAAAGGGCGCGGGGAATTTCAGATGGCAATTCTAATTGAAACTATGCGCCGGGAAGGATTCGAGTTGTGTGTGGGACGTCCCGAAGTGATTTACAAATATCAGAACGGCAAAAAACTCGAGCCTATCGAACAGTTATTCGTGGATTGCGATGAAAATTTTCTGGGCATTGTTACGGAAAAAATTTCTATAAAGCGCGGCAAAATGATCAATCTGGTCAATAACGGCAAAGGCAGAGTCAGAATCGAGTTTTCCGTGCCGTCGCGGGCATTGATCGGCTATCGGGATGAATTTCTGACCGATACCAAAGGCACGGGAATTATGAACTCGCTGTTTGCAGGCTATGAGGCATATCGGGGCGATTTCCCCACCCGATTCACCGGCTCGATTGTGTCGGATCGTCAGGGCGCGGCGGTCGCGTATGCGCTGTTCAATCTCGAACCCAGAGGGCAGTTGTTCTGTGTGCCGAATGATCCGGTCTATGAAGGCATGATTATCGGCGAGCATAACAAAGATGTGGATATCAATGTCAATCCGTGCAAAGAAAAAAAGCTGACCAATATGCGCGCTGCCGGAAGAGATGAAAATATCATTCTGACGCCGGTCAAGCAGATGACGCTGGAGCGGGCAATTCATTTTATCCGGGATGATGAAATGGTTGAAATCACGCCTAAATCCATCCGCCTGAGAAAAGCAGTGCTTTCTGCTCAGACCCGGCATAATATGAGAGCCGCAAAATTGAAAGAATCAAACTGAAAAAATCAAACT
>CAZMDM010000351.1:0-2039 GCA_964564775.1 uncultured Desulfonema sp.
GTTCTGATATTTGTTCTTCCGGTAATTTCTGCATGATACCGATGATTGTTTTTTCATAAACTGAAGTGCAAATTCTTTGTGTTTCCATATTTTTTAATAAAAAATATCAACTAATTACGCAGTCAAAAATCCGACATTTTCAACTGCGTAATTTTTGTTTTTAATGAGCGTGTTCCATTGCGCCGGTAAAATACATCATCGAAAGCAGGAAAAATACAAATGCCTGCACCAATGCGACAAAGATACCGAGTGCCATAATCGGCAGAGGCGCAAAGAAAAGTCCTGCCAATGCAAACAGAATACCGAGAACCAGTTCGTGTCCCATCATGTTTCCGAAAAGACGGAAAGACAGAGACAATATACGTGCCAGATGACCGATCAGTTCGATAGGAAGGATAATCGGCACCATCCACCAGATAGGTCCCATAAAATGCTTGATATATTTGACGCCGTGATATTTAGCGCCGATGATATGCGTGAAAACGACCACTGTCAGCGCGCACGCACCTGTGGTATTCAGACTGGCGGTCGGCGGAAAAAATCCGGGAATCAGACCGATCAGGTTGCAGGAAAAGATATACAGAAAAATTGTTCCGACAATGGGAAACAGCCAGCGTCCCTCTTCGCCGGTAACGCTGATCATAAAATCTTCCATTCCCGCAATCACCACTTCGAAAAAGTTCTGCGCTTTTCCGGGAATCAGGCTTACCCCTTTCGAGGCAATCATTCCGAAAGTGATAAGCAATGCCATCACCACCCACGAATAGATCACATGCGGATATTCATGGGCAAAATGACCCAAACCGATTAATTCAAACAACTTTACAAAAAACAGATACGGATGTTCCACTTATATTGCCTCCTTGACAAAAAGGTTTTTGATTTCGAATAAAGTCGCCAGAACAATGCTGACAACAACTACAGAAAGTCCTATAAAAAGCCCTATGGGATTCACATAGTGCTTGGCAATCAGAACAAAAATGACAATACCGCTGGCAATAAACCGGACATAATATTTTGCCAGAATCACATTATGAGAGACCAAGTGCTGCGGTCTGAATGCTTTTTTAAGTGTTCGGTATAATAGATGGAAATTGACTGTAACAATCAATCCTCCGAAAATGACCCCTCTGGCAAAATCAGGCGGGGACATCATCAGCGCGGCAATTGCTGCCGCAACAAAGATTGCCCAGTTTGCGTAAGTAACGAATCTGACGAGACGTTCCTGAATTTTTGCGGTGTCAGAATTTTCTGCTTTTTTTAATCGCAAGTCCGATATTCCTATATCCTGCTGCAATTCCCAGCCCTATGAAAATCAATGTCCACACCGGACGGGTTCCGTATCGTCCGTCTAGATACACGCCGATACCCAAACCTATGAAAATGGAGAGTGCCACTGAAAACCCGATGCTGCTGTAATAGGCAAGCTCTCTCAGATAACGTACAGTTTCTCTTTCCACACAACCATCCTTCGGATTTTGCCCTTCTAACACAGGAAAGGAGAGGATGTCAATGTAAAAGTCGAATAGCCGAATGAAATTTTCAATCCAAATTATGTATCTGTTTTTGCAAAAATCTGCGAATAATTCTTGAATAAAATTTTCGTTTTGAATATGCTTGAGGATATTTTGCGATTGATCTGCGAAATTGCGCGCTTTGTTCAGGAGATACCATGTACGTTGAAAATTATATCCATTCGCTGCGAACCGAGATTGTGGAACTGGTTTCCCGTTCACTGTCTCCGGTGGCTATGCGTTACGGTTACAGCGATGTGTCTTTAGAAACCAATATTCGGTGGCGTCCGTTGGTGATGATTATCGGCAGCTATTCCTCAGGCAAATCCACCATGATTAATGAATTTATCGGTGCCAAAATTCAGGAAACCGGACAGGCTCCGACCGATGATTCGTTCAGGGTGCTCACTAACGGCGAGTCAGAAGATATTGACAATGAGCAGAGTCAGTTGACCGCAGAAGGGGACGGAAAGGCTTGGTTAAATGATCAGGAATGTCCTTTCGGCACTTTGAAAAAACACGGAC
>CAZMDM010000352.1:0-11885 GCA_964564775.1 uncultured Desulfonema sp.
ATTATGGATATGAACAAATTATCATATTGATCTCTATCCGATTTTTACACCGAGCGATAAATCGCCCGGCTAGAAGCTGAAAATCAGGATTATTATGGATATGAACAAATTATCATATTGATTCCTATCCGATTTTTACACCGAGCGATAAATCGCCCGGCTAGAAGCTGAAACCTGCTGAAGCAGGTTAAACTTGGCGAGCCAATATTAAGGGAGCATCCCATGAAAACCAAAATAAAAATGTTTATTCCGATATTGCTGAACATGATTCCGCCATCGGTATTCATGTTTTTTTTCATGGAAAAACAATACGCGCTGCTGGGAACAGCGATCACTGTCGGAAGCGTGATCTTATCACTGAGCCTGTATTATATCGGGCTGAAGCGATTCTTCAGTAATTTCAAAGACTTGATTCCGCAGATCGTGGACAGAATGCGGCTGGTTCAGGATCGTGCGGCTGCAGAAACCGTGAATGTGGTTACGCTCTTGCAGTCCATTATCAAAAGAAGCAAAGAAGGTGTTGAGGAATCGGAAGCAGTTGTGTCTTATTTTATGGGAAATCAGGATGAAAAAAACAAATATTTCGGTAAAAGCTTGGTATCCCATATTATGAATGAAAATGAGAATGTGGTTGAGAAAGCCTGTTCCATGTTTCGCGCGATCGGCGAGGTCAATCGGATTTTTTATGAAAATTTGAATAAAATCTTCAACATGATAGAAACCATCAACAAATTTGTGTTCAATATTGATAAGATTGCGTTTCAAACCCGGCTGCTGGCATTGAATGCGGCAATCGAAGCTGCCAGAGCCGGAGAAAGCGGCGCAGGGTTTTCCGTGGTTGCGGAAGAAGTCAGACGTTTGGCGGATTTGTCTTCGGAAACTGCGGCAACCATCAGCACCACTATCGGAGAATCCATTAAAATTGTTGCGGAACTGAAAAACAATATTGATGTTCGGGGAAATGTGGGAAACTATGATATTGATAAATCCGAGAAAGAATTGAAAGAAAGCTTCGGACAGTTCAAGAAATCCGTAGATACCATTTCCGAAGCCATTCAGGTGCTGACCACCAATTATCAGGTGATTTCAAAAGATATTGAAAATGCGACTGTGGCGCTTCAGTTTCAGGATGTGATCCATCAGGAGATTGACAATATCAATACCGCGATGTCGGAATTGAAGCGCATGTTCGATGATACTGCTTTGATATGGAAATATGCAGCAGAACATGCCGGAAAAAAAGAGATTTCTTCGGATATCAAGCCGCTTCCCCAGCTTCTGCCTGCAAAAGTAACAGCCGAAAAACCGGAAGATAATGTGGCGTTTTTCTGAATACCTGCCGCCCCCTCATGCTTTTGAATTCCTTAATCCGCTCTCTCCGAATCAGAAAAAATATTGCCTGTTATCCGAGAACATGGTATCTGATTCTCTCCGTCTTTTCATACAAACTGTCATTGTGGAGGAAATAATGATATGATTCTTTTGAATCCTAAAAAGCATGTCCGCCAATACCCAGATAACACATCCGAAGATATCATGCTGAAAACCATTGCATTTTTTGAAAACAAGGGAAAAAAGAAGCTGAAAGCCGACGACCATGAGCGGGTATGGTATGCGGATTTTCTGGAATTTGTGAAAAAAGAGAAACTATTTTCAACGCTTCTGACCCCTTCGGCTTACGGTGGACAAGACTGCCGCTGGGATACATGGCGTAACTGCGAATTTAATGAAATTCTGGGATTTTACGGATTGCCATACTGGTACACATGGCAGGTAACGATTCTGGGGCTGGGTCCGATCTGGATGAGTAAAAACGAGGATGCCAAACGCAAAGCTGCAAAACTTCTGGAGCAGGGTGAGATATTCGCTTTCGGCTTGTCCGAAAAAGCGCACGGAGCGGACATTTATTCAACCGATATGGTGCTGACGGATATGGGCAATGGGCAGTATCGCGCAAACGGCGGAAAATACTATATCGGCAACGCCAACAAAGCCCGGATGATTTCGGTTTTCGGAAAAACGGACGAAACCGATGAATATGTATTTTTTGCAGCCGATTCCCAGCACAAAAATTTCGAGCTGGTTAAAAATGTGGTCAACAGCCAGAATTATGTTGCCGAATTTGCGCTGCATGATTATCCCATTACCGATGCGGATATTCTTCACAAAGGGCAGGACGCATGGGATGCTGCTCTGAATACGGTCAATGTGGGCAAATACAATCTGGGCTGGGCGTCCATCGGTATCTGTACCCATGCGTTTTACGAGGCGATGAATCATGCGGCAAACCGGGTGCTTTACAATACCCATGTTACGGATTTTCCTCATATACGGACATTGTTCACCGAAGCATGGGCGCGTCTGGTTGCCATGAAGTTGTTCGCATTGAGAACCAGCGACTACAATCGTTCGGCTTCTGCCGCAGATCGGCGATATCTGCTTTATACGCCGATGGTGAAGATGAAAGTAACCATGCAGGGCGAGGAAGTCATCAACCTGATCTGGGATGTGATTGCTGCAAAAGGATTTGAAAAAGATACTTATTTTGAGATGGCAGCCAGAGACATCCGTGCGCTT
The DNA here is from genome assembly GCA_964564775.1 of uncultured Desulfonema sp. Lineage (GTDB taxonomy): Bacteria > Desulfobacterota > Desulfobacteria > Desulfobacterales > DYRC01 > DYRC01. Next base: position 2,578 of record CAZMDM010000352.1, read on the forward strand.
CCCAAGCTGGAAGGCACTGCCCATGTCAATATGGCGCTGGTCATCAAATTCATGGCAAATTATCTGTTCAATCCGGCAGAATATCCTGAAATTGCAACAATAAACAATACCACACATGATGATTTTCTGTTCAATCAGGGACCCACGAAAGGTCTGGGCAAAACCCGATTCCATGATTACAACATTGCGTATAACAGCACTGATCTGCCGAATCTTTCGATCTTCAAAGAACAGATCAGCGCGTTGAAACAATTTCTCATGCAGGCGCCGCCGGATCAGGCTCAGCAGAAAGATATCGATTTTCTTCTGTCTCTGGGAGAAATCTTTACACTGATTCCCTACGGACAACTGATTCTTGAAAACGCGAAGATACTGGGCATCGAGGCAGATGTTACGGATCAGATTTTCGAGTTCATGGTCAGAGATTTTTCCAAATACGCGCTTCAGGTGTACAGCAAACCCGGCAGCACGCCGAAGCAGATGGAACTGTGCCTGAAGATGATCCGCAAACCTGCGATCAATAAAGAACTTTCTGAAAAAATTTGGAAAAATTATGTTTATGCGTTGAACGGCGCGTATCAGATGAATGACTGAATCAAAAAGCCCTTGCATATTCAGGACAAGGGCTTTGATAAAGGCGCAAAAAAAGCTTCGACATTGAAGAAGAGAAACAAGCATGATGACTTATGATGAAATATGTCCGTTTTTTCAATCTGATAAACGCATCGTGATCAGAGAGGGAGATACGCTTGCCGAACTGAAACTTCTTCCTTCTGATACGTTCAGATTGGCTGTGTCATCTCCGCCATATAACATCGGCAAAGAATACGAAAAGCAGGTTGATCTTAAAAAATACCTTGACTGGCAGCTCGAAATCATCAGAGAACTGTATCGGATTGTCAGCGATAACGGCAGTGTTGTCTGGCAGGTCGGTAACTATGTCGAGGATGGCGAAGTCTTTCCTCTTGATATTCATTTCTATCCGATTTTCAAATCTATGGGAATGCAGTTGAGAAACAGGATTGTATGGCATTTTGATCACGGACTTCACGCTTCCAGAAGATTTTCAGGGCGATATGAAGTTCTGTTGTGGTTCACCAAAACCGGGAATTATACCTTCAATCTCGATTCTGTCAGGGTTCCTTCGAAGTATCCCGGAAAAAGACATTACAAAGGGAATAAAATCGGACAGCCCAGCGGCAATCCGCTTGGAAAAAATCCGTCAGATTACTGGACGTTTATGTGTCAGGAATGGGAAAACGGAATCATCGACATACCGAATGTAAAATCCAATCACCCTGAAAAGACAATACATCCCTGCCAGTTTCCGATTGAACTGATTGAAAGATGTGTTCTGGCTCTTACGGATGAAAATGATTGGGTTATTGATCCTTTCGGCGGTGTCGGTTCAGGTCTGATAGCCGCAATAAAACACAATCGCAGAGGGATGATGATTGATCGTGATCCTGACTATATCAGAATTGCCGGACAGAGAATCACTGACTTTCAGAACGGTAATCTGAAAATGCGTCCGTTGGGAAAGCCGCTACATCAGCCATCAGGGAGAGAGAAAGTTTCACAGGTTCCCAAAGAATGGCTTGAAAAAAAACAGGAGAATTTGTTTGAGAATTGTTGCTCAGTATGACTTCAATGGCGGGAGTAAAGCTGTCAAAGATAAGTACAGCCATGAATTTTCCCAGATAAAAGATATTATCAGTTCGGTTGATTCCGCTTTGTATAAAACAAAGGAAAGTACCGAAAAAACGATGATGGGAAAAATGCTTTATTCGCCCACCGAAATCAATAACGCGTTCAGACAGGAGTTTATAAAAGCCGGATGGTTGAAGCACAAAGTGTTCTGCGATTATACTTTCGGTGAATATTTTGACGGCTATACGCCGGCAAAGGAGTCTCATGTCAAACCTTACCGTGAAATGGATTTCGTAAAGCCCGGAACAAAGATCGGGATTGAAGTTCAATTCGGAAAATACGCATTTATGGTGTATAACGTCTGTGCAAAGATGACTATTTTCAGGAATATGGGCATTATTGATACCGGAATTGAAATTGTTCCGGTGAAAAATTTTGCCGATGAGATGAGTACGGGAGTTTCGTACTTCGAGCAGTTCGCATGGGACTTACACCACAGAGGAACATCAGACATTGATATTCCCGTTCTTATTTTGGGGATTGACACATAAAACTGAAAATCATCGGAGAATGATAAGATTATAAAGTGGACAGGCGACGCGGAAGAGGCGAATCCCGGTTCAGATAAGATGATATCGAATCTGAATAAGATCAGCGCAATAATGGAGCTTTCATATAAGGAGTGCTTATGATCACCAAAACGGAAAAAATCGGAAACAGAACGATCATCAGGGTTTTGAAAGACATTGACGATATGAAATCCGGTGAGGAATTCAAAGCCGTGCTGATGGAGTTGTACAACAACGGCGAAAAGGAAATCGTGATTGACTTTTCCGGCATCAATCTCATCAACAGTCATGGCATCGGAAAAATTCTCATGTTTTACAAACGTTTGAAGCAGATCGGCGGCAATATGTATGTTATGCCGCTCAAAGGCAATATGAAGGAGATATTCGAATCTCTGCTGCTGAACAAAATCATTCCCGAACTGAAAATATAAGTATGCCGAGCAATTCCGACAAGATTATGCCCAAAATCCTTATCGCAGATGATGATCCATCTTATGCCACTCAGATACATCATATGATCAGGCAATTGTCCTGTCAGATTCGTCAGGCAGATTCTGGATCACAAGCCATTGAATTACTTAGAGAATCATCTGACGATATTCTGATTACCGATATGTATATGGGCGATATGACCGGACTCGATCTGATGGAAAATGCCTTGCAGATCAACCCGGATATTCTGAGCATTGCCGTCACGGGTCAGGGAGATATTGATCTTGCCATCGAGTTTATGAAGCGGGGCGGCATTGATTTTCTGCAAAAACCCATAGACAAATATCACATCATCCGCGCGGTCGAGTCGGCTTCGGAACGATTTCGTCTTTTATATGAAAACAAGCAGTTAAAAGAAGCCAGCAAGAAACTCAACAGCGAGCTTTATGAGGAACTTCTCCGAAGATTGAATATTCAGGAAGAACTTCGTGAATCAGAGAAGCGATATCGCGATATTTTTGAAAACGCGCCGTTCGGAATCTTTCACAGTTCTCTTGATGGGCAATATATCAAAGCAAATCCGGCTATGATAAAAATTCTGGGATATTCGTCTTCGGAAGAACTCATGTCCCAGATAACAGATATTGCCCGACAGATATTTGTTATTCCTGAAAATCGCAGAAAACTTATTGAAAAAGCAGTGAATATAGCGGAATGGATCAGATGTGAAGAGCAATTCTATAAAAAAGACAAAAGTATAATCCTTGTCAGCGCCACATTCCGCGTTGTTCGAGATGATCAGAATATTCCGTTATATATCGAAGGATTTCTTACTGACATTACCGAAGAAAAAAAACGTCAGGAAATATTCAGATCAGAGATACTCAGAGCCAAAGAACTTTACGATCTGATACTTGTGCCTCAGGTTCCGGCGATGAGAGGATTGGGAGTCTGTATCAAATATATTCCCGCAGAGATGATCGGGGGCGACATTGTGGAACTGCATCGGATAGACGAAAATACTATCCTGGTTTTTCTTGCAGATGTTACAGGACATGGTATTCCAGCAGCCATGACCGCAAATACGCTGAAACTTCATTTCAAAGATATCGCGGAAACCCAAAGCGATCCGGCTGCAATATGCAATTTTCTGAACCAAACCATGAATCGCATGATTCTCAAAGATGATATTATTGCCGCGTTCTGTGCGAAGATTGATATCGGGTCTATGGTGATGAGTTATTGTCTCTGCGGGATACCGAGTCCTCTGATTCTGAGAAAAGGACAAAAGCTCCGTCTGAAACCGACTGCGCCTCCGCTGGGGATTTTCGAAGATATGGTTATACCGGCAAGTGAAACGGTTTGTCTGGAAAAAGAAGATATGCTGATCGCGTTCACTGACGGAATTACCGACATCCGATCGGAGAACGGAGACGTATTCGGCATTCAGGGCGTGATTGACAGTATTCAATATCAGACGCCTCATCTGATCGGAGATATGCTGAATACAGCCATCCGATTTCAGAAAACAGATAAATTCAATGATGACATTATTGTCCTGACGATCTGTATTGATGATAATGCTTCGGAGTTGTTATGGAATATATTTTCCGCGCCGGACAGATCGGTGTTCAGACTCAGAACCTGTTATATGAATATTGACCGTCTGGTTGATCTGGTGATGGCGCATATTGCCGAGAAATTCCATATTGCACACCAGTCTCTCTCCAAATTTAAAATCGCTTTTTTCGAATTACTGATGAATGCTGTGGAACACGGAAATCTGGAAATGACCGCCTTTAAACGGGATTTGAAAATTTATGATTCCGATATGTATGATATGATTTTCATTGAACGTTTAAGCTCCGATACTTACGGAAATCGGCTGATTCAGATTGATTTATCATGTAAATATAATAGCTTGAAAATTTCCATCATAGATGAAGGGTATGGGTTTAACGTTGAAAATTCGGACTCTCATATTTCTACAAACAATATTGAAAAACCCGAAGGCAGAGGAATACACCTTGCCGGACTATGTGCGGATCAGATCAGATACAATAAAAAAGGAAATAAAGTTACGTTATATGTGCGTCTTGATCCCGCAATGTAGTGTTGACTGAAACTCACCTGAAGAATTAATGCTAAGGCGTTTATTGCATATTTGGCACGATTTGTGCTAAATTGCAGACTCTGCAATGAGTAAATATCCTGCACAACAGCAGATATTTCCTGTTCATAGTGAAGCAACTCTGTCATATCGTATATGAGGTATCAGCATGATTCAGATTTTCAAAACCATGCCGGACGGTCTCAGGGAATTGTCCGAAATTGACACAGGATGTTGGATCAATCTGGTTCGTCCCGAAAGCGGAGAATTGGATGATCTGGCACAGCGAACCGGAATCCCTCTGGATTTTCTGACCGACCCACTGGATGTGGACGAGCGGGCGAGAATTGAAATCGAAGATGATTTCATCCTGATCGTTTTGAGAATCCCGCATCTGGATCCGGACAAAGACGAGAAACCCTTCACCACGCTGCCCCTGGGCATTATTCTCATGCCGGAACTGATGGTAACTGTTTGTTCCGTCCATACGGACATAATTTTTGATTTTATCAATGCAAAATTAAGACGAACTAAATTCTCTACAAAAAACAGAGAGCAACTCCTGTTTCAGATTTTTCTGAAAACAGCTCTGCATTTTCTCAAATATCTGAGAGCCATCAACTATACGAGCAGTTCGATTGAAGCTGAGTTGCATAAATCTATGAAAAATCATGAGCTTATACGATTACTGCATCTTGAAAAAAGTCTGGTATATTTTACAACATCACTGAAAGCCAATGAAATCATGATGGGAAGACTGGCAGGATCAAAGCTGCTTAAAATATCCGCAGATGATGCGGAACTTCTGGAAGATGTCATTGTGGAAACCCGACAGGCAATTGAAATGGCAAATATTTACAGTTCTATTCTAAGCGGCATGATGGGTGCGTTTGCTTCGATTATTTCCAACAATCTTAATGTTGCCATGAAATTTCTGACTGCATTTACAATTATTCTGATGCTGCCGAATTTGGTTGCAGGAATTTACGGTATGAATATCCGACTGCCATTTCAGGAAGCTTCCTACGCATTCCCTCTGATTATGGCTATATCACTCTTATTGTCAGCCATGGGTGTCTATTTTCTGATCAAACGAAAGTTTTTCTGAGATATTCCCCGATGCGTCTTGCCGTATTTTCAGACATTCATGCCAATCAGGAAGCATTGGAAGCCTTTATCCGGGACGCATCCCGGCGCCGGGTTCACCGCTATATCTGTCTGGGAGATATTGTGGGATACGGTGCAAGTCCCAATGAGTGTATCCGACTGGTACGTTCATTGCCTAAAATCAATTTTGTGCTGGGAAATCACGATGCAGCGCTTGCAAGAAGCGACCTGACCCATTATATGTCCCAAGAAGCTCATCATGTCGTGCTGTGGACCAGGCAGGTGTTGTTATCGGAGAATGTCGAATTCTTAAAACGCATGAAAGCAACTCTTTCGATGGGCGGTATCAGTTTTTCCCATTCCACGCCATATCAGCCCTTCGGATGGCATTACGCCATTAACAGGGAATATGCGGAGCATTCATTTTCTCATACCAAAGAGCGAATCATGTTTGTCGGGCATGTGCATATTCCTCTGATTATCACCCGAAAAAATATTTTCCGAATGAACTTTGACCCAATAGAAGGCAATTCCGTGTTTTCTCTGGGACATGGAAATCGTCATATCATCATCTGCGGCAGCATCGGTCAACCCAGAGACGGCAATCCGGCAGTATCTTATCTGATTTACGACACCCTGAAAGAGCAAATCGAGTTTTACCGCGTCAGCTATGATTATCGTCTGGCTGCGGAAAAAATTCTGGGGGCGGGATTGCCGGAATCTCTGGCTGCAAGGTTATACGAAGGACGATAAGAAATTATTGTAGGGATACGCCATCGAAAAAACCTCCGAGGATTTCAACCCCTCAGAGGTTTTGTATCAGGAGATCATTTATGATCCAAGGAAGTCCCGATTATATATCGAAATACAGGAAAAATTCGTGCGGATGCGGGCGCAGTCTGACCGGATTGATTTCTTTTTCGGTCTTGTATTCGATCCACATATCAATTACGTCTTTGGTGAACACATCGCCTTTGAGCAGAAATTCATTGTCTGCTTTCAAAGATGCCAGCGCTTCATCCAGAGAACCCGGAGCAGACGGAACATTTGCCAATTCTTCCGGAGACATACCGTAAATATCTTTATCCAGAGGATCGCCCGGATCCATTTTCTTTTCAATACCGTCAATCATTGCCATCAGAATTGCGGAAAATGCCAGATAGCCATTGCAGGACGGATCGGGGGTTCTGAACTCGAGGCGTTTGGCTTTGGGAGACGGCGAATACATGGGAATACGGATTGCCGCACTGCGGTTACGCCCGGAGTATGCCAGATTTACCGGCGCTTCGAAGCCCGGAACCAGTCGTTTGTAAGAGTTGGTGGTCGGATTCGTGAACGCGCACAATGCCTTGCAGTGTTTCAGAATACCGCCGATCGCATACAGTGCCATCTGAGAAATTCCGGCATATTTGTCACCGGCAAACAAAGGTTTACCTTCTTTCCAGATACTCGTGTGGGTGTGCATACCAGAGCCGTTATCTTCAAACAGCGGCTTGGGCATAAAAGTTACGGTCAGTCCGTGCTTGGCTGCGACATTTTTCAACACATATTTGAACCATACCAACTGATCGCCCATTTCCACCAGCGATTTGAATCTCATATCAATTTCTGCCTGACCGCCAGTGGCAACTTCATGATGCTGACGTTCGACAGCGATTCCCAGTTCTTCCAGTACCAGCATCATTTCGGTACGCACATCCTGAAACTGATCCGCCGGAGGAACTGGCACATAGCCTTCTTTGTGGCGGATTTTGTAGCCCAGATTCGGGTTCTCGATTCTGCCGGTATTCCAAACTGCTTCTCTGGAATCCAGTTCATAAAATGCCGCATTTCTGGATGATTCATAGCGAACTTCGTCAAACATGAAAAATTCCGCTTCAGGACCGAAATATGCGGTGTCGCCGATGCCGCTTCTTTTCAGATATGCCTCTGCTTTCTGGGCAATATAGCGAGGATCGCGGGAATACGGCTCGCGGGTGATCGGATCAACGATATTGCCGATCATAACCAGTGTCGGTACTTCGAAAAACGGATCGATCTGCGTTGTTTTGGGATCAGGCACTACGAGCATGTCGCTCGCGTGAATCGGCTGCCAGCCTCGGATGCTCGATCCATCAAATCCGTAACCGTCATCAAAAACTTCTTCCGTGAGTTCGCCCATCGGAACTGTGAAATGCTGCCAGATTCCGGGGAAATCCATAAAGCGGATGTCAACAGCCTTTACGCCTTTTTCTTTTGCAAAAGCCAATACTTCTTTGGGTGTCATGTCTTGAGTTCTCCTTATTGAGTAAGGGCTGCCTGTGGCAACCCTCTTTAGGTGTTTGATTATTATATTGAAAATTACACGATTTCAAAGGCTCGTTCACCATGAACAGCATTATCCAGTCCCTGTACTTCGCTTTCCTCATCCACACGGATACCGCCGGTAATCGCTTTGGTGATAAATACCACAATTGCTGTGCCGATTGCCGAATATGCGGCTGTGGCAAGGATGGAGACAATCTGAATCCACAACTGTTTGGGATTGCCGAAAAACAATCCGGTGCCGATTTTATTGATCGCAGGGTCTGCCAGTAATCCGGTTGCCAATGCGCCCCACAATCCACACATACCATGCACACCGAAAGCATCGAGTGAATCATCATAGCCGATTTTCTTTTTCAGGGTGCTGACCGAGAAGAATCCGAATGCGCCTGCCACAATGCCGATGATAAAAGAACCGCCGACATTGACAAATCCGGCTGCCGGGGTGATCGAAACCAGTCCTGCTACAATACCGGATGCAATGCCCAGAAGCGTGGGTTTTTTCGTAACCATCCATTCCGTAAGCATCCACGACATTCCCGCGACGGCTGCTGACGTATTCGTTACCAGAAATGCCGAGCCTGCAATGCCATCTGCGGCAAGCTGGCTGCCCGCGTTGAATCCGAACCATCCGAACCACAATAAGGCTGCACCCAGAGCGGTCAATGCCACACTGGAGGGGAACATAGCTTCTTTGCCGTAATTTTTGCGTTTTCCCAGCATCAGGCACAAAACCAAACCTGCAACACCTGCGTTAATATGCACTACGTTGCCACCTGCGAAATCCAATGCGCCCATACTGCCCAGCCATCCGCCGCCCCAGACCCAGTGGGCAATCGGCGAATAAATAAAGGTCAGCCACAGAATGCAGAATACCAGCCATGAGGAAAATTTCATGCGATCCACAATCGAACCTAATACCAAGGCGACTGTAATACCCGCAAATGTCATCTGAAACAGGACAAACACATAGCTCGGAATGGTAGCAGCCACACCTTCCAGTGCTTTGACACCGAGATCATTGGCGCCGATGCCGCTCAACAGAAAATGGTTCAACCCGCCGATAATGCCGCCCATGTCGGGACCGAAAGACAGCGAATAGCCCCATAATACCCACACAATGCTTCCCAGACAAT
>CAZMDM010000353.1:0-4233 GCA_964564775.1 uncultured Desulfonema sp.
AAACCCGAAATGGTCAGTCCGAAAGAGAGACACAACAGAGATGCCTGATGAAATTTTTCATGCACCGGCGCGGATGGCTGGAAAAAATTGACTGGAAACCATGAAAATCTTTTAATTCTGATGCTTTCCACAATCAGCGCCAGTATCAGCGCAATGCAGATTGCAGGCGGATATTTTTTTTACAAGCAGAAGACGGCATACGAGATTGCCAAAATGCAGAATAATATGACTTTTCTTGAAATATAATTGAAATTTTCTGTGAAATACAACACGATTGTTCCGCCGCTGCACAGATTGAACAGAAAAATATGCAGCCGCTCGAAATTGTACTGTTCTCCATTTGGAACAAATACATGCAGAAAACCGAAAAACAACGCGGATGACATCAGCACCATCAGATATGATCTGAGAGTAATCCCCATAAAATCAATCCTTATATCATAGAAGTTACGCAGTTAAAATTTAACATACTGATTTTATTTAGTGTCAAATTTTACAACACCTAATGGATTCAAGGCGTTGAAATCCAACTGCGTAACTCATAGTTCAGTAAAAGTAAAACAATACAAACCATCAGTGAAATGTGCCTTTTTGTCATTTATGATCGTTATCTTTACATAAGCTAATAAAAAAAAACCGTAATTCCCATCTTTCGGAGATTACGGCTTGAATATTTGAAATGGTGCCGAAGGCCGGACTTGAACCGGCACGGGTGTCCCCACTACCCCCTCAAGATAGCGTGTCTGCCAATTCCACCACTTCGGCACAATAAAAAGCAAATTTATTTCTGAGAACCGCTTTCAGGCGGTGCGGGTTTTTCCGCCTGTTTCTGCTCAATCGGAGCTTTCGTATGTTTCATCACAGAACTGCCTTCTCTTTTTCCCGATACATAAGCAAGACCCAGAGAGGTTATCATAAACACAATCGCTGCTACGGTTGTGGCTTTGCTTAGAAAAGTAGAAGCGCCGCTAGTTCCGAACAAAGTCTGGCTCGATCCTCCGCCAAAAGCCGCACCCATATCCGCGCCTTTTCCGGTCTGAAGCAGAACAATCATAATCAGTGCAACACACACAATTACATGAACAATAATGAGCAATGCAGTCATCGAATATCCGTTATTTATCTGTTGAATTTGACAATCCGGGCAAAACTTTCCGCTTTCAGGCTTGCGCCTCCGACCAATGCACCATCCACATCCGGCATAGACATCAGTTCTGAAATATTCTCCGCTTTTACACTTCCGCCATACAATATTCTGAGCGATCCGGCAAGCGGATTCCCGAACTCATCCTGTATCAGAGAGCGTATGAACGCATGAACTTCTTCTGCCTGTTCACTCGTAGCAGTTCTGCCGGTTCCGATTGCCCAGACAGGTTCATACGCAATCACCAGCATCTGCAAGGTCTCTGAAGAAAATCCTTTTAACCCATTTCGAATCTGTTTGTCAAGCACAGAAAATGTTTTTTTATCATCGCGCTCGGATTCGGTTTCTCCGATGCACATCACCGGAATCAGATTTGCTCCGACAGCCGCTCTGATTTTTTTATTCACACTCTCATCCGTTTCCCCAAAATACTGTCGCCGCTCCGAATGTCCGATAATCACATAGCGGCATCCCGAAGAGATCAGCATTCGCGCGGATATTTCTCCGGTGTAAGCGCCTTCACTTTCCCAAAACAGATTCTGAGCGCCCAAAGCAATATTGCTGTTGCGAATAACTTCCGATACCGAAGCCAGTGCAACAAATGTCGGTGCGATCATCACATCAACATCATTGACATCTGAAATCCGGTCTTTCAGTTCTTTGGCGGTCTGCACAGCCTCTGCAACAGTTTTATACATTTTCCAATTTCCGGCAATCATCGGTCTGCGATTTTGCATTCTTCCTCCGTTTACAACTGCGTTCCGACCATGATTGCCAAATCCACCATTCTTGTGGAATAGCCCATTTCATTGTCATACCAAGACATGACTTTGACCATATTATCCACCACATAAGTGGTTTCCGCGTCCACAATCGAAGACAGAGTCGAGCCGTTGAAATCCGAAGATACCAGAGGAAGATCGGAATAGCCCAAAATTCCGGCAAGTTCTCCCATAGATGCCTTTTTAAGCGCCTCATTCACATCGCTTACGGTTACGCCGGATTTTTCAACTGTTGCCACCAGATCAACAATCGAGACATTCGGCGTGGGAACCCGGATTGCCAGCCCGTTGAGTTTTCCGGCAAGCTCGGGCAATACCAGTGCCACTGCTTTTGCCGCACCTGTTGTGGTAGGAATCATAGAAAGATTCGCTGCTCTTGCCCGGCGAAGGTCCTTATGCGGAAAATCCAGCAGTCTCTGATCTCCGGTATAAGAATGAACGGTAGTCATGAGTCCGCATCGGATGCCGAAATTTTCCAGCAGAACTTTTGCCACCGGCGCAAGACAATTGGTGGTGCAGGAGGCGTTGGAAATAACATGGTGTTTGCGGGGATCGTAGCTGTTCGAATTGACGCCCATGACAATGGTAATATCGGGACTTTTGGCAGGCGCGGAAATAATGACTTTTCTGGCTCCGGCAGACAGATGTTTTGCCGCTGCAGAAGCTTCGGTGAACAGTCCGGTACATTCGGCAACAATATCCACGTCCATATCCTTCCACGGCAGTTGAGCCGGGTCTTTGACCGCACTGACAGCAACGGTTTTGCCGTTGGCGCGAATCGCATGTTCTTCGGCAGCCGCGTTGCCGTCCCATCTGCCATGCACCGAATCATACACCAGCAGATGCGCCATGGTTGCCGCGTCCATCAGATCATTGACTGCGACAATCTCTATTTCCGAACGCTTCATTGCCGCACGGAATACCAGTCGCCCAATTCTTCCGAAACCATTAATTGCTAATCGGATACCCATGTTCCCCTCCTTTGACTGATTCTTGTTTCTATGTTTCAAATTCTGAACAGAGTCAACGAATTTCCCATCTTTTCATTCGAGGCTTTCAGCTTTTCCTCTCCTGAAATCACCGCCACCGATTTGGGCGCGGATTTGTCGAAATACTTTTTCGCAACCGTCATAATCTGCTGACGGCTGAGTTTCAAAACACCCTGTTTGAAGCGGTTTCTTTCCTCATCGGAAATGGAAACCAGCTTTCGGTAAAAGGATTTTTTGGCAGCCTCGCCCGGGGCATCGGGTCTGTCCAGATCGGAGCAGACCTGCAAAATCGCTTCTTTGACATCCTCTTCGGTGTAATCGCCGGACTGGATGAAATCACAGGCATTTGAAAACGCATTGAGCGTGGAAACAATATGCGGATCACGGTATGAGGCAAAGCAAAAAATCCCGTCTTCGGAATTATAGGATGTCATGCCGCCATAAGCTCCGCCTTTTTCTCTGACTTCCCGATGAATATAAAGCGATCTCAGCATTTTGCCGATCACCGACAATGCCGGAGCATCTTCATGCGCCATTCTGACTGTCGTGAACGCGGACGCCACAAATGACACTGCCGAAGAGGTTGTCCAGCCTTCGCTGACAATCTGTTTGGTTACAGGGATGTCGGGTTCGGAAAACCCTTCCGACATGCCATTATCGAGCTTTCGGATCATGTTTTGGGTCAGAGGGATTGCTGCTGCTATCGCTGCATCCTCCCCGACCAAAGCGATTCTCAGATTATCGGATTTAAAAACGGTTTTGCCGATAGTTTTCAAATCTTCGGATAAAGCACCCAGCACATTGTCATCGAGTTTGTCCCCGATTTCTTTGATGGTTTTCAATTGATGAATGCCGCCCCATGTTTCGTTCAATGTTCGGGTCATGGAAAAATTTCGGGATGCCAGAGACATTGCCAGTCCGTGTCCGTTCTGAAGCACTGCGGATTCCAATCCTGCCCGATATTCCGAAAACAGATTTTTCAGACGTGCAAGGTCGGCAAACGCAAGATCGAATATCAATTCATCAACGATTTCAAATAATTTTTCCTGATTTCGGACCAGGCATTTGCCGTTGAAGTTGATAAACGGAAGACATGCACCTTCATCGTCAAAGCGGGTTCGCGCATGAGCCGAAAGTCCCACGCCTCCGGTATAACGGTCAATTTTTCTTGCCATTTCCGTATAATCGCTTTTGGCTGTGCCGACTTTCGAAAGTGCCTGACAGAAAAATGGAACCAGAGGAATCAGATGCTTGGGAATTTTTCCGACTCCTGCCACTGCGGTAAAATAAAAAATACCGGATGTAGGCTGATCATAGC
>CAZMDM010000354.1:0-6143 GCA_964564775.1 uncultured Desulfonema sp.
GCTCAAGTCTCAGTTGGAAGAATGCGTCAAGCTCATGCCCGAACTCGCTGACAATTCCAATTATGTCCGAGCTTATCTTTCCAAGCTTGCGCCGAGCGAAGATACGGATATCCGCTATGACTCAAAAGAAAAACGGGCATATCTTGAGCGATTGTGGAATTACGCCAAAACTCTTTCTCCGGTTCATAATTCTCTGAAAATTCATGTTTTATATGCAATTCTCGATCTGAACCGCCGGGAAGGCAATTATGATGAAGCCTTGTTTTCGGAATATGTGAAACTGCCCAGAAATGCGGGATATCTGAGAAGCGAATATCTCAATCAGCCTGAATCTCGCAAAGCGCTTGCAGATATGAATGCGGATTTCGGCAATTTCACACGGCTGAAGAAGATCGGCTCCGATGAAGAGCTGGTCAGAGATTATCTGTCTCATTTTTTTATCAAAGCGGAAAATTACAAAGCTTATACCCAGTATATTCAGGAAGATTTCCTCAAAGCCGTATTTGCCGAAAGCAAAGTCGTCAACAATATCGGCGATATGAACTCATGGTATGCCATGATGACGCCAAGTTGGCATCAGGCGCTCAAAGAGCGTGTGGATATTGATTTTGCCCTGACCAACAAAGAGGTATATGCGGCAGATGATCCGGTATCGCTGGACGTGTATATCAAAAACGTCAAAACCCTGATTGTCAAAGTCTTTGAAATCAATGCGTTCAATTATTACACCGCGAAAAATGACGAGGTGGATACCGCGATTGCGCTGGACGGACTGACCGCGAGCTACGAAACCGTTATCAATTATGATGAAACGCCGTTTCTGCGGGTGCTGAGAAAATTTCCGTTCGAGCAGTTGAAAAATCCCGGCGTGTTTGTGGTCGAACTGATCGGCAGCGGCAAAAGCAGCCGTGCGCTGATTCGCAAAGGAAAGCTGTACGCGCTGGGAAAAATCGGTCCTGCAGGGCATGAATTTACGATCATGGACGATAAGCATCAGAAACATCCGAAAGCCGTGATCTGGCTCAAAGGCAGGCAGTATCCTCCGGATAAAGACGGTGTTATCATTATTCCCTTCAGTACGCAGCCTGCTCAGGAAAGCTTCGTGATTCAGGATGGGAATTACTGCGATCTGGCACATTTTCAGCATCTTGGGGAAAATTACCAATTGTCCGCGGGATTTTATGCGGATCGGGAATCTCTGCTCAGCGGCATGACAGCAAAGCTGCTGATCCGACCTGTATTGAGAATCAACGGTCAGCCGACCAGCTTGTCGGTATTGGAAGATATCCGCCTCAGTATGGAATCTTCGGATTATGAAGGTATATCGTCAAGCAGAGATATTCCTGATGTGAAGCTTTTCGAAGATAAAGAAACCGTTGTGGATTTTCAGGTTCCCAAGCGGCTTTCCCAAATCCGCTTTACCTTGAAGGCAAAGGTGAAAAATATCAGCCGGGATAAAACCGAAGATTTGGCAGACAGTGCGGAATTCAGATTGAACGGTATCGAGCAGAGCCTTCATACCGAAGATATGTTTCTCAGCCATAATGACAATAATTATCTGATTGAAATTTTGGGTAAAAATGGGGAAGCCAAAGCCTATCGTTCTGTAAGTCTGGAGTTGAAGCAGAAATATTTCAGAGATACGATTCCGGTAACGCTCCAAAGTGATGCCAAAGGTCGGATTCATCTTGGAAAACTTCAAGATATCGACTGGCTGAGAGCCAGCACGAGTTCCGTGTCGCATGTTTGGAAACCATCGGCTGCATTCTGCCGCTATCCTGCCAATATTCATGCAAATATCGGCGAAACTCTGCGATTGCCTAAATCTTCTTCTCATGTATCTCTGTTGGAGCGCAGAGGAACAACCTATATCGCGGATTACAGTTCTGCCGTATCGCTCAAAGACGGATTTATGGAAATTTCAGGACTAAGCGCGGGGGATTATGATCTGTTTCTCAAAGACAGCAATGTGAAAATCCGTATCAAGCTGACCAAAGGCGATGATCTGGGAGGAGTGATTGCAGGCAATCGGATTTTGGAAACGCCGGGTCTCAGAATGCTTGCGTTTCGGAAGATCGAGGTGGATAAAAGCTCGATCAGAATTTCGTTTGAGGGAACTTCGGAATTTACAAGGCTGCATCTGATTGCAACCCGATTTATGCCGAATTTCTCCGTAGCATCAAAATTGGCGATAAACATTCCCGAACCTTCCGAAATAGCGGTCATGACGCCGCAATCGTTTTATGTGGCTGGCAGAGACATCGGCGATGAATACCGCTATATTCTGGATCGCAAATATGCACAGAAATTTCAGGGCAATATGCTGATGCGTCCTGAATTGCTGCTCAATCCCTGGAGTGTCCGCAAAACCGAAACTGCCACCGATACTGCTGCAGCCGGTGAAGGCGTTGCAAGTCATAAACCGATGGCAAAAATGTCAAGAGAAGTAGGTGCTCGCGGGGAAATGCCGGGAATGGCGCAGGATGTATTTTCCTCCATGAACTTTTTGGCAGACGGAGCGGTGGTATTACCCAATCTCAAGCCCGATGAAAAAGGGCAGATTGTTATTGACCGGAAATTGCTGGGATATCATCAGCAGGTGCATCTGCTGGCAGCAGACACGATCAATACGCTGTATCAGGAAATTTCTCTGCCGGAAGTATCGGTTAAGAAACGTGATCTGAGATTGGCTCAGGCGGCTGATTCCAAGAAAAGCCTTACTGAGCAGCGTCAGGTATCTGTAATTAATTCGAGTGAAAAATCCGAATCTGGCGGAGAATCTGCGAAATACGATTCGATTGCCCGCGTGTATCAACTGATGCTGACATTGAATAACAATCCTGATTTGCAGGAATTCAATTTCATTCTCCGATGGAATGACAGCGATGACAAGCAAAAGCGCGAATGGTATTCCAAATATGCCTGCCATGAACTGAATCTGTTTCTGTATCACAAAGATAAGAAGTTCTTCGATGAGGTGATTCTGCCGCATCTGCGATTTAAAAAAGACAAGACATTCATGGATTTGTGGCTGCTTGGCGACAATCTGGAAACCTATCTTGCACCCTGGGCATTTTCAAGATTGAATACTGCCGAAAAAATTCTGCTTTCCCGCAGACTTCCCAAAGAACGGGAACGCATTCTCAAGCATATTCGTCAGCAATTCGAAATGCTTGCTCAGGATAATGAAACATGGTATCGCCTGTTCGATATCGCGTTAAGCGGAAGAGCGTTTGAATCAGAATCATCGGGAGAGAATGTTCTCGGAAGGAAAAGCGTTAAGTCAACGCCTGCGGATGCAGAATAAGATATGGCAGAAGCCGTTGCAATGAAGCGCGAAGCAAGCGATATGGCTGCTCCTGCGCCGCCGCCGGTAATGGCTCAGCCGGCTATGGAAGCTCCCGAACCTGAACCCGAAGCCATGAAAGACAAGAAACAAATGGTTGCGGGTGGCAAAGAATTTTTCAAAGGACGTGCTGCTGAAAGAAAAGCGGTGCGCAGATTTTTCCGCTCGCCGGATAAAACTCAGGAATGGGCTGAAAATAATTACTGGCATCTGCCGATTGAGTCTCAGAATGCCGATCTGATTCAAATCAATGCGTTTTGGAATGAATACGCGAACAGCGATCCGCAAAAGCCGTTTTTGTCGGGCAATTTTGTGTATGCTTCCGGTAATTTTACGGAAATGATGCTGGCATTGGCAGTGCTGGATTTGCCGATCCGAAGCGATGCTCAAAATGCGGCAATCGTGTTTCATAAGGAAATTCGGGAGGCTGCGGCTTCGGAAGGGAAGATTCCAGTCATTGTAACCCGCAATATTTTCAAGGCAGATGATCGCTATCGCTATGAAGGTAATGAAAAATTCGACAAGTTTGTTCAGGATGAATTTCTGCTGGATACGGCTTACGGATGCCAGTTTCTGATCAGCAATCCGACCTCTTCCCGGCGCAGATTCACCGCATTTCTGCAAATTCCCGAAGGAGCGATTCCGCTCAACAAGGGCTTTTACGGCAAAAGCATTCCGATAGTGCTTGAGCCATACAGCAATCAGTTGGCGGAATATTATTTTTATTTTCCCGAAACCGGCAATTTTAAGCAGTCTCCGGTACGGATTTCCAAAGATGAAAAAATCGTGGCTTCGACTCAGGATCTTGCATTGAAGGTGGTGGCACAGCCGAGCCAGATAGATAAAAGCTCGTGGCAGTATGTATCGCAGAACGGATCGGACAAAGAAGTCCTGAATTATCTCGATACGCATAATCTCAATCGCACGGATTTGTCCAAAATTGCATTTCGGATGAAAGAGCGTTCTTCTTTCAACAACGTGATCTCGCTGTTGGAAAATCAGGCGCATTTCAACGCGTTGCTGTGGTCTTACAGCATTTATCACAATGATGTGGCAAGAATTTCGGAATATCTGAAACATTCGGATTATGCGGCGCGCTGCGGCATGTATATTGATACGACGTTGCTGAAACTCGATCCGGTAGAACGGTACCTGTATCAGCATTTGGAGTATAAGCCGCTGATTAATGCCAGAGTACATCGTCTGGGCAAGGGATTCAAGATTCTCAATGATCGTTTTTATGAGCAGTATCATCGTTTTATGACATATCTGAGCTATCGCCCCAAGCTCGATGATGCGGATAAGCTTGCCATCTGCTATTATCTGCTGCTTCAGGATAGAATGCCTGATGCGATGTTGTTTTTTCAGCAAATTGACAAGGCAAAGCTCGAAACCAAGATGCAGTATGATTATATGCAGGTGTATCTGGATGTTACGACCGGAAATCTCGAGAGAGCCAAAACCGTAGCCACAGGATATTCCGAGTATCCGGCAGCGCATTGGCGGGAAAAATTTCAGGAGGCAATGGCACAGTTCCATCTGGCGCAGTCTGCGCTCAAAGATCAGAGAGAGCCGGAAATTTCATCGGAGCCGTCATTCGAGGTGGTTATCAATGCCGGGCGCATCGAAATTTCCTATCGCAATCTCAGCCAATGCCGCCTCAGCTATTATCCGATGGATATCGAGCTTTTGTTTTCCAGACAGCCGTTTATGCGTCAGCAGACCGAAGATTTTTCGTTTATCCGCCCCAATGAAACATCAGAGATCGCTCTGCCTTCGGATAAAAACACGCTGAATCTTGATATTGCCGACAAATTCAAAAATAGCAACGTGATGATCGAGATTGCCGCATGCGGTATCAAAAAAGCCTATCCGTATTATGCGAATACGCTGGATGTTCAGATGATCGAGACTTACGGACATCTGATCGTATCTCATGCTTCCGAGAAGAAGCCGCTTGCCAAAACCTACATCAAGGTTTATGCAAAAATGAAAGATGGTTCCGTGAATTTTTACAAAGACGGCTACACGGATTTCAGGGGAAGATTCGATTATGCGTCATTGAGTACGGATGATCTGGACAGGGTTGAAAAATTTGCAATTCTGGTGCTGAGTGAGGAATACGGAGGACTGATCCGGGAAGCATCGCCGCCGAAACGCTGAAAACTGTGTTTGCATTGAATTTCGGTAAATGGTATAATTTTGCAGATGAAAAAGTCTGAGAAAGATTCCAAAACCCGGTGGCATATGCTTATGGTCAGTATGCTCGAGGATATTCTGACGCCGGTGGGAATGCGGGTGATCACGGATTTCCCGGTGATGAGCGAGGCGCCGGAATGCGATATTCTGCTGCTCAGGAAAGAACGGAAAGCATGGTCGGAGGAGCAGAGAAAGCGGCTTTCGGACGGGATAAGAGACTGCGGGGCATCGCATATCCTGATCGAGTTCAAATATACCGAATCCGTGAACGAGAACGCGCTTCTTCAGGCACTGGGATATGATTATTTTTACAGAAGAACGCAGAATCTTGCAGGACATGATGTCGGGACTTTTCTTGTCAGTTCGAGAACGCCCGAAAGGGAAACGCTCAGGGTTTTCGGTTATGAGCCGTCCGACAAAGCGGGAGTGTATCGCAGCCGGAACAGGCTTCTGAAGAGAATATCGCTGATCCTGCTCAACGAACTTTCGGATGAGCCGCACAATGCGTTTCTGAAATGCTTTGCCAGCCGGAAGAAAGAAAAGGCTTCGGCTTTCGATATCCTGAGACAGCACGGGCTGATTGCCGCTTTCGGAAAAA